>NZ_JBFAOY010000007.1:0-252505 GCF_040675505.1 Streptomyces sp. NPDC049597 | reverse complement strand
AAAAAACCACAAAACCCCCCCCCCCGCGGCCCCCCCCCCCCCCCCCCCCCCCCGGGGGGGGGGGGGGGGGGGGGGCCGCCCCCCCCCCCGCCCCTCACCGGTCGAACATCGGATGAACCGTCAGACGGCCCGTCCGTCGTCGGCCTTGGCGACGCCGGGTTCCCCGACGGGCTCCTCCGCGCCGCCGGGTCCGGTCAGCACGGCGCCCGTGCTCTTCTTGGCACGCCGCAGCCTGCGCTCCAGCCACGAGGCGAAGGTCGTGAGCAGGAGGTTGAGGACGATGAAGACCAGCGCAACGACGATGAAGCTGGGGATGGTGTTCGCGTAGTTCGCGGCCAGCGTTCCCTGAGCGCTGAGCAGCTCGGCGAAGGCCAGCAGCGCGCCGCCGAGCGCGGTGTCCTTGACGATGACGACGAGCTGGCTCACCAGGGCGGGCAGCATCGCGGTCACGGACTGCGGGAGCAGGACGCTCGTCATCGTCTGGCCCTTGCGCAGACCGATCGCCTTGGCGGCCTCGGTCTGGCCCTTGGGCAGGGAGAGGATGCCGGCGCGTACGACCTCGGCGAGGACCGAGGCGTTGTACAGCACGAGGCCGGTGACCACGGCGTACAGCGGGCGCACGTCGCTGCTGATGGTGTCGGAGTTCGCGTAGAACTGGTTCGCGAACAGCATCAGCAGCAGGACCGGGATGGCGCGGAAGAATTCCACGACGACGCCGGCCGGGACCCTGATCCAACGGTGGTCGGACAGTCTGGCGATGCCGAAGATCGCGCCCAGCGGAAGGGCGATGACCATGGCGAGCGCCGCCGCCTTCAGCGTGTTGCCGAGTCCGGGCAGCAGATAGGTGGTCCATGCCTGCGCCTCGATGAAGGGCTTCCACAGGGACCAGTCGAGCTGCCCGTTGTCACCCAGAACGCTCAGGACCCACCAGATGCCCAGCACGAGCACGGCGAGGAAGCCGACCGTGTAGACGATGTTGCGGCGCTTGGCCCGGGGGCCGGGAGCGTCGTAGAGAACGGAGGTCATCGCTTCACCGCCACACGCTTGCCGACCCAGCCGAGGATGAGGCCGGTGGGAAGGGTCAGAACCACGAAGCCGAAGGCGAAGACCGCCGAGATGAGGACCAGCTGCGCCTCGTTCTCGATCATCTCCTTCATCAGCAGAGCCGCCTCCGCCACACCGATGGCTGCCGCGACGGTGGTGTTCTTGGTGAGGGCGATCAGCACATTGGTCAGCGGGCCGATGACCGAGCGGAACGCCTGCGGAAGCACGATGTGCCCCAGGACCTGGGTGAAGCTCAGCCCGATGGCGCGTGCCGCCTCCGCCTGGCCGACCGGCACCGTGTTGATGCCGGAGCGAACGGCTTCGCAGACGAAGGCCGCGGTGTAGGCCGCGAGCCCGAGGACCGCCAGCCGGAACGCCAGCGCGTCGAAGTCGTCGGCCACTCCCAGGGTCATGCCGAGGGTGTCGGCGAGACCGACCGAGGAGAAGACGATGATCACCGTCAGGGGGATGTTCCGGACCACGTTCACATAGACCGTGCCGAACGCGCGCATCAGAGGCACCGGGCTCACCCGCATCGCGGCGAGGACGGTGCCGAGCACCAGGGAGCCGATTCCGGAGAGGACGGTGAGCTTCACCGTCATCCAGAACGCCCCGAGCAAGTCGTAACCTTCAAGAAAGTCGAACACGATCTCCCGCGCTTCCGCGTGTAGGAGGGCGCGGCGCGCCGCCTTCAGCGGCGGCGCGCCTGGTCAGCCCTGCTTCACTTGACGATGTTGCCGATCTTCGGGGCGGGCTCGTTCTGGTAGTTCGCCGGGCCGAAGTTGGCCTTCACCGCCGCGTCCCAGGACTTGTCCTGGACCATCTTCTCGAGGGCGGCGTTGATCTTCTTGACCATCTCGGCGTCGCCCTTCTTGACGCCGATGCCGTAGTTCTCGTTGCTCAGCTTGAGGCCGGCGAGCTTGAACTTGCCCTTGTACTGGTCCTGCGAGGCGTAACCCGCGAGGATCGAGTCGTCCGTGGTCAGCGCGTCGACCTGGCCGCTCTGGAGAGCGTTGAGGCACTGCGAATACGTGGGGTACTGCTTCAGCTGGGCCTTCGGCGCGAAGTCCTTCTTCACGTTCTGAGCGGACGTGGAGCCGGTGACCGAGCAGAGCTTCTTGCCGTTGAGGTCGTCACCCTTGCTGACGTTGTCGTCGGCGCGGACCAGCAGGTCCTGGTGGGCGAGCAGGTACGGGCCGGCGAAGTCGACCTTCTGCTTGCGCTCGTCGGTGATGGAGTACGTGGCGGCGATGAAGTCCACGTCACCGCGGGCCAGCGCGGTCTCGCGGTCGGCGCTCTTCGTCTCCTTGAACTCGATGTCCTTCTCGTCGTAACCGAGTTCCTTGGCGACGTACTTGGCGACGTCGACGTCGAAGCCGGTGAACTTGCCGTCCGGCGTCTTCAGGCCGAGGCCGGGCTGGTCGTACTTGATGCCGACCGTGATCTTCTTGTCGCCGCCGTCGCCCGAGCCGGTGTCCTTGCCGCTGTCGGAGCCGCAGGCCGTGGCCGACAGGGCGAGCGCGAGTACGGTGGCCGAAGCGGCGGTGACCTTGCGAAGCTTCATGATGTGACTTCCCTAAGTTGACGCGAAGTGGTGGATCAGTGGATCAGCTGATCCAGGACTCAGTGGTGAAGGATCTTCGACAGGAAGTCCTTGGCCCGGTCGCTGCGCGGGTTGCTGAAGAACTCCTCGGGCGATGCCTCTTCGACGATCTTGCCGTCCGCCATGAACACGACCCGGTTCGCGGCGGATCGGGCGAAGCCCATCTCGTGGGTGACGACCACCATTGTCATCCCGTCACGCGCCAGCTGCTGCATGACCTCGAGAACCTCGTTGATCATCTCGGGGTCGAGTGCCGACGTCGGCTCGTCGAAGAGCATGACCTTCGGATCCATCGCCAGCGCCCGTGCGATGGCGACGCGCTGCTGCTGACCGCCGGAGAGCTGGGCGGGGTACTTGTCGGCCTGAGCGCCGACCCCCACCCGGTCGAGCAGCGCCCGAGCCTTCTCCTCGGCGGCCTTTTTGTCCGTCTTGCGCACCTTGACCTGGCCGAGCGTCACGTTCTCCAGCACGGTCTTGTGCGCGAAGAGGTTGAACGACTGGAACACCATGCCCACGTCGGCGCGGAGCCGTGCGAGCTCCTTGCCTTCCTGGGGCAGCGGCTTGCCGTCGATCGTGATCGAGCCGGAGTCGATGGTCTCCAGGCGGTTGATGGTGCGGCACAGCGTGGACTTTCCGGACCCGGACGGTCCGATCACGACCACGACTTCGCCGCGGGTGATCGTCAGGTCGATGTCCTGGAGCACATGCAGCGCGCCGAAGTGCTTGTTCACGTCGCTCAGTACGACCAGGTCGCCCGCAGCGGGTACGGCTTCGTCGCCCTTGGTCACTGACACTCCGCTCATCGGCTTCTTGCTCCGTCCTCCTCGGTTGGTGAGGACCCTAAGCACGCAGTGCGACGGCAGTCATTACATCTGAGGGGAAATTGAGCATAACGATCCGGTCGCAAATGGACACTCTGCGTGAACAGGGCGGTGATCAGGGTACCGGGTGGGTAACGGAAACCCCTGTGTAACAGGATGCCCCTTGACTCGGTGCGGGGACATCGGCGTTCATGCCCTGTTAGGTGCCGGGCCAATGCCCCGACACGATCACGTCCACACAATCCGCGTCGCCGACCGTACGACCATGACGCATGAACGTAGGGGGCCCATGAGGCTGCTGCTCGTCGAGGACGACGACCACGTCGCCGCTGCCCTGTCCGCGGTGCTCGCGAGGCACGGGTTCAAGGTCGTCCACGCCCGCAACGGCGAGGAGGCGCTGCGGGCCGTGCTCCCCGACAGCCACCCCGACAAGCCGCCGTTCGGCGTCGTGCTCCTCGATCTCGGCCTGCCCGACCAGGACGGCTACCAGGTCTGCGGCAAGCTGCGGAAGCTCACCTCCACCCCCGTGATCATGGTGACGGCGCGTTCGGACGTCCGGTCCCGCATCCACGGGCTCAACCTCGGCGCCGACGACTACGTGGTCAAGCCGTACGACACCGGTGAGCTGCTGGCCCGTATCCATGCCGTCAGCCGGCGCACCGGAGCGGGCGATGACGCCCCGCAGGGCACCACGGACGACGCCCTGCGGCTCGGCCCGGTCGTCATCGAGCTGCCCACCCGGCGGGTCAGCGTCGACGGATCCGACGTTCAGCTCACGCGCAAGGAGTTCGACCTGCTGGCGCTGCTCGCGCAGCGGCCCGGGGTCGTCTTCCGTCGCGAGCAGATCATCAGTGAGGTGTGGCGCACCAGCTGGGAAGGGACCGGCCGCACGCTGGAGGTGCATGTCGCGTCCCTGCGCTCCAAGCTGCGCATGCCCGCGCTGATCGAGACCGTTCGCGGCGTCGGCTACCGGCTCGTCGCGCCCGCCGGGGCGTAAGGCCGGCCGTTCCCGGTGCGTACCCGACTGCTTCCGCTGCTCATCGTGCTCATGGCCGGTGTGCTGCTCGCGCTCGGCTTCCCGCTGGCCGTGAGCGTCGCGGCCGCCCAGCAGCAGCGCGTCGTCGTCGACCGGATCGACGACACCGTGCGCTTCGCGGCGCTGGCCCAGTTCGTGACCGAGGGGCCCTCGGTGACGGACGCGCGCCGCGCCATCCTCCAGGAGCAGCTCGACCGCTACCACGACACGTACGGCATACGCGCGGGCGTCTTCTACCGCGAGATGAACTCCATGGCGCGCGCGCCGCAGACCTGGACGCTGCCGGGGGAGGGCGAGGCGCACGACGCGTTCGAGGAGGCGCTCACCGGCCGGCGCAGCCAGGATCCGCCGCAGATCTGGCCCTGGCAGCGGGGCGAGCGGCTGGTCGTCGCCTCACCGGTCGTCCGGGACGGGGACGTCGTCGCGGTCGTGTTCACCGACTCCCCGACCGGCCAGATGCGTTCACGCGTGCTGCGGGGCTGGCTGCTCATCGCGGCCGGTGAGTCCGCGGCGATGCTGCTCGCCGTGGGTGCCGCGTTCCGGCTCACCGGCTGGGTGCTGCGGCCCGTCCGTGTCCTGGACGCGGCCACGCACGACATCGCCACGGGCCGGATGAACTCGCGGGTCGCCGCCGCGGGCGGTCCGCCGGAACTCAGGCGGCTGGCGCGCTCCTTCAACGAGATGGCCGACAACGTCGAGGAAGTCCTCGAACAGCAGAGGGCGTTCGTCGCCGACGCCTCCCATCAGCTGCGCAACCCCCTGGCCGCGCTCCTGCTGCGCATCGAGCTGCTGGCGCTGGAGCTGCCGGAGGGCAACGAGGAGGTCGCCTCGGTACGCACCGAGGGGAAGCGTCTCGCCCAGGTGCTCGACGATCTCCTGGACCTGGCCCTTGCCGAGCACGCCGCCGCCGACCTCCGGCTCACCGACATCGGTGAGCTGGCCGCCGAGCGGGTCGCGGCATGGCGGCCGCTCGCGGAGGAGAAGGGAGTCCTGCTGGGCGGGGACACGTCGCCCGTCACCGCGTGGGCGGACCCGGTGGCGCTCTCCAGCGCCCTGGACGCGGTGATCGACAACGCTCTGAAGTTCACCCCGCGCGGGGAGTCGGTCGCCGTCGACGTCGCGTCGAACGGCGCCGCGTCCACGATCGTGGTGACCGACGGCGGCCCGGGGCTGACGGACGAGGAACTGTCCCGTATCGGCGACCGCTTCTGGCGCAGCGGCCGCCACCAGAACGTGAAGGGGTCCGGACTCGGGCTGTCCATCGCCCGCGCGCTGCTGATGGCGGGCGGCGGTTCGATCGACTACGCGCACCACGAGCCGCACGGCCTGCGGGTGACGGTGACGGTGCCGCGTACGCCGCCGGGCGGCTGACGCCGGGGGTGGTGCCGCTCGCGGCAGCCGGACGGCTACGGCTTGGCCGACCGGTAGTAGCGCCGGGCGCCCTCGTGGAGAGACAACGGGGCCGTGTAGACCGCGGTGCGCAGATCCACCAGCTGGGCCGGGTGCACCGTGTTGCCGATGTGATCGCGGCTGTCGATCACCGTCCGGGTGAAGCCCTCCGTCAGCGCCGCGTCCGTCCGTTCCGTGGTCACGAGGAGGTTCGCGACCGCCACGGTGGACACGGGCGTGCCGCCCTGCGCCTGCTTGTACGCGTCCGCCGGCATCACCGCGGAGCGGTAGTAGCTGGTCGTGTCGCCCGTGGCGTGCAGCTTGTCGACGAGCTCCGGTTCCACCGGGACCAGCCGGACGTCGAACCGCTCGGACAGTTCCTGGATGGTGCTCGTGGGCAGACCGCCCGACCAGAAGAACGCGTCGAGGCTGCCGTTCTCCAGCCGCCCGGGCATGGTGTCGATCCCGGCGGGGACGGGCGTGATGTCCCGCTCCGGATCGAGACCCGCCGCGGTCATCAAGCGGTCGGCGACGAGCCGGACACCCGACCCCGGCTGGCCGACGCCCACCACCTTGCCCCGCAGGTCTCCCACCGACGAGACCGGCGACTTCTGCGGGACGATCAGGTGCACGTAGTCGTCGTAGAGCCGCGCGCAGCCGCGCAGCCTGTCGGCGCCGGGCAGCCCCTCCCGTATGTACGTGGCGACCGCGTCGGCCGTGGCGATGGTGAAGTCCGCCTCGCCGGACGCCACGCGCGCGAGGTTCTGCTGCGAACCCTCGCTGGTGACGAGGTCGATCTCGACGTCGGGCATGTCCTTGGCCAGTGCCTGCTCCAGCAGCACGCCGTAGCGCTGGTAGACGCCGCTGCGCGACCCCGTGCTGAAGGTGAGCTCCCCGCTCGGCGACGTCCGCCCGATCGGCAGCAGCCACCACAGCAGCAGCCCGAAGGCGACGAGAGCGGCCGCCGACGCCGCGAGGGCACGACGGCGGCTGATGCGGAGGCCGACCGGGAACATGGCGCGATCCTGCCAGCTCACCGGCCGTGCTGGCCAGGCCCCTCCGCCGCGGCCAGGTCCCGCAGGCCAGGGGCCGGGTGCGGACGGCGCCCGTGCGCCGGGGCGTCCGGCGCCGCCCGGGGCCGTGTGTCCGGGGCCGCCGAAGGCAGGGGCGGGGCGGCCCGGGGACCCCGTACCCTGGGTGGCGCGATGAGTGCGAAAACTTACGAGGTGCGCACCTACGGGTGCCAGATGAACGTCCACGACTCCGAGCGGCTGTCGGGCCTGCTGGAGGACGCCGGTTACGTACGCGCGCCCGAGGGCGCCGACGGTGACGCCGATGTCGTCGTCTTCAACACCTGCGCGGTGCGGGAGAACGCCGACAACAAGCTCTACGGCAATCTCGGCCGGCTCGCGCCGATGAAGGCCAGGCGCCCCGGGATGCAGATCGCCGTCGGCGGCTGCCTCGCGCAGAAGGACCGCGACACCATCGTCACGAAGGCGCCGTGGGTCGACGTCGTCTTCGGCACGCACAACATCGGCAAGCTCCCCGTGCTGCTCGAGCGCGCCCGCGTCCAGGAAGAGGCGCAGGTCGAGATCGCCGAGTCGCTGGAGGCGTTCCCCTCGACGCTGCCGACCCGCCGCGAGTCCGCGTACGCCGCGTGGGTCTCGATCTCGGTCGGCTGCAACAACACCTGCACGTTCTGCATCGTCCCCGCGCTGCGCGGCAAGGAGAAGGACCGCAGGCCCGGCGACATCCTGGCCGAGATCGAGGCACTCGTCGCGGAAGGCGTCTCCGAGATCACCCTGCTCGGCCAGAACGTCAACGCCTACGGCTCGGACATCGGCGACCGCGAGGCGTTCAGCAAGCTGCTGCGTGCCTGCGGGAGCATCGAGGGCCTGGAGCGGGTCCGGTTCACCTCGCCGCACCCGCGCGACTTCACGGACGACGTCATCGCGGCCATGGCGCAAACGCCGAACGTGATGCCGCAGCTCCACATGCCGCTGCAGTCCGGCTCGGACACCATCCTCAGGGCGATGCGCCGCTCGTACCGGCAGGACCGCTTCCTCGGGATCATCGAGAAGGTGCGGGCCGCGATTCCGCACGCCGCCATCTCCACCGACATCATCGTGGGTTTCCCCGGCGAGACCGAGGAGGACTTCGAGCAGACGATGCACACCGTGCGCGAGGCCCGGTTCGCCAACGCCTTCACCTTCCAGTACTCCAAGCGCCCCGGTACGCCCGCGGCGACCATGGAGGGCCAGATCCCCAAGGAGGTCGTCCAGGAGCGCTACATGCGCCTGGTCGCCCTCCAGGAGGAGATCTCCTGGGAGGAGAACAAGAAGCAGGTCGGCCGCACGCTCGAGGTCATGGTGGCCGAGGGCGAGGGCCGCAAGGACGGTGCCACGCACCGGCTCTCCGGCCGTGCCCCCGACAACCGCCTCGTGCACTTCACCAAGCCGGACACCGAGGTGCGCCCCGGCGACGTCGTCACGGTGGAGATCACGTACGCCGCTCCGCACCACCTGCTCGCCGAGGGCGCGGTGACGGCCGTGCGCCGCACCCGCTCGGGCGACGCGTGGGCCAGGCGCAACGCGGCCGAGGCCGCGAAGCCGGCCGGCGTCATGCTCGGCCTGCCGAAGATCGGCGCCCCGGAGCCGCTGCCGGCGGCCGCGCCGGGCTGCGGCTGCGACTGACCCGCCCGCCGGGCCGCCGTCGGACGTCGCGTCCGGCACGCGCGCGGGCCGCGGAGCGGCTCCGCCGCCGGCCCCGCGGCAATGGGCCGACCCCGCACGCGCTGCCGTGCGGGGCCGCACGGATCGCGGGTACTGCCGCGTGTGAGGGGCACCGGCGCCCCGTGAGGGCGGGCGCCGGGTCGGCGCCCCGTGGCACGACCACGCACTAGGCTGCCGATCATGCTTGTCGCCGCCGCCGTGTGCCCCTGTCCGCCCCTCCTGGTGCCCGACATCGCCGCCGGAGCCGCGCCCGAACTCGACGCGGCCCGCGACGCGTGCTCCGACGCCGTGGGGGTGCTCGCCGCCGCCAGGCCCGACCTGCTCCTCGTGGTGGGACCGGCCGCCGGATCCGAAAGCGGCACGTACTCGGCGGGCACCCACGGCTCCTTCCGGAGCTTCGGCGAGGACCTGACCGTACGCCTGGGGCAGGGCCCCGGCCAGGAGCGGCAGCTGCCCCCCTCGCTCTCCGTGGCGGCGTGGCTGCTGGAACGCGCCCACTGGGCCGCGTCTCCGGTCGAGGGTCTCGGCGTCGACGACCGGCTCGAAAGTGAGCGCTGCGCCGCCGCGGGCCGCGAGGCCGCCGCACGGAGCGAACGGGTGGCGATGCTGGTGATGGGCGACGGGAGCGCCTGCCGCACGCTCAAGGCCCCGGGCTATCTCGACACCCGTGCGGAGAGCTTCGACCGCGAGGCCGCGCGGGCGCTGGGCGCGGCGGACACCGAGGCACTGACGGCCTTGGACGCGGCGCTCGCCCGGGAACTCAAGGCCGCGGGCCGTGCCCCCTGGCAGGTGCTCGCGGGCGCCGCCGAGGGCGCCGGGCTGCAAGGGCGTCTGCTCTACGAGGACGCGCCCTACGGGGTGGGCTACCTCGTCGCGACCTGGTCCTGACCGGAAGAAACGCCGGCGGCCGCGGAGCACACGCTCCGCGGCCGCCGGCCGTGCGCGTCAGGGAGCGGGCGGCGTGGTGCCGTGGCCCTTCTCGTCCCGGTGCGCGATGCGGCCCAGGGCCTCCTTGGCCTTGCCTGTGCCCGTCTCGATCTTGCTGCTGTACTTGCCCTTGGTCTTGTCGTCGACCGTCTTGGCGGCCCTGTCCAGGCCCTGCCCGATCCTGCCCTCGTGCTGCTGGGCCAGGTCGGTGACCTTGTCCTTGGCCGGGGCGAGCTTGGCCTTCAGGGTGTCCAGGAAGCCCATGGTTCACCTTCCCTCGTCATCCCTTGTCGGGGACTACTTACGGGCGCCTTCGCCGGCCTCGCTGTCCGCCGCCTCCTCGGCGGACTGCTGCCTGGGGATGTCGACCCCGGCGGCGGCCGTGTCCTCACCGAGGGCGCCGTCGGCACCCGCTTCGGAGTCGGACAGGGCGCCGGCCGGGGGCTCCGTCGCCACGGGGGCGAGGGGTGCCTCCTGGTCCGACGCCTCGGCGGTCGCCGCAGGCTTACCGCGAAACCATGAAAAAACGCCCATATCTGCTCCATAGCGTACTCGTGAAGGCGAAATTCCGCGCCGCCCGGAGCGTCCCATTGCGCCGCTCGCGGGTACCGGTACGAAACCGGCGTCCGGAACCTCGCAACAGGCAACGACCCCGGCTCCCGGCCGTCACCTCGCTCGTTCGGGGAGCGGTGCCCGGATTTGCGAGACTGGGGCGGTGAGAAGTGCAGCTCCCGCACCGCGGGTCATCGCCGTCGTCGGTCCCACTGCGGCCGGAAAGTCCGATCTGGGGGTCTTCCTGGCCCGGCGACTGGACGGCGAAGTCGTCAACGCCGACTCCATGCAGCTCTACCGCGGGATGGACATCGGCACCGCCAAGCTGACGACCGAGGAGCGCGGCGGCGTCCCCCACCGCCTGCTCGACATCTGGGACGTCACCGAGACGGCGAGCGTCGCCGAGTACCAGCGGCTAGCCAGGGCGGAGATCGACCGGCTGCTCGCCGAGGGCCGCACCCCCGTTCTCGTGGGCGGCTCGGGGCTGTACGTGCGCGGGGCGATCGACGCCCTCGAATTCCCCGGCACCGACCCCGAAGTCCGCGCCCGGCTGGAGGAGGAGCTGACCGTGCGCGGCCCCGGAGCGCTCCACGCCCGTCTCGCCGCCGCCGACCCGGAGGCGGGCCGCGCGATCCTGCCCAGCAACGGGCGGCGCATCGTCAGGGCCCTCGAGGTCATCGAGATCACCGGCAGGCCCTTCACCGCCAACCTCCCCGGGCACGACTCCGTCTACGACACCGTGCAGATCGGCGTCGACGTCGAGCGGCCCGAGCTGGACGAACGGATCGCCCTGCGTGTGGACCGCATGTGGGAGGCGGGGCTCGTCGACGAGGTACGCGCCCTGGAGGCCCAGGGGCTGCGCGAAGGGCGCACCGCGTCCCGCGCCCTGGGCTACCAGCAGGTGCTCACCGCGCTCGCGGGAGAGTGCACCGAGACCGAGGCACGCGAGGAGACGGTGCGCGCCACCAAGCGCTTCGCCCGCCGCCAGGACTCCTGGTTCCGGCGCGACCCGAGGGTGCACTGGCTCAGCGGCGCGGCCCAGGACCGCGCGGAACTTCCGCACCGGGCGCTGGCGTTGATCGAACGAGCGGTCACAGCCTGATCACGTGATGGCATCGGGACGCTCCGCCCGTCAGTTCGGCCACCTGGAGCGTGCCATCATCGAGCATCGATCGACAGCTGAGTCCGAGTTGGGAGGGCGCGTGGCGATGGAGGCCGGCCCTCGCGACACCGAGCGGGAGCGCCGAGATGCCGCCGAAGGCACCTCGGGGCTGAGCCCGGACGGCCCCGACGAGCAGGACGTGCTCGCCGCCGAGGTCGAGGTGGAGCTCCGCCCGCAGCGGCGCCTGCGCATCTGGCAGCTCGCCCCGATCGTGGGGCTCGCCGCCGTCGGCTCGCTCATGTTCGCCTTTCCCCTCGCCTTCGGTACGGGCGACGGCGGCGCGGTCGTCGCCATGCTCGGACTGCTGATCAGCTGCTGCGCCGCCGGCTGGGGTGTGATGGCCGCCCGTCGCGTCGGGCACACCTGGCCCGGCCTGCCCGTCCGGGGCTCCGGCGAGCGCCCCGACTGGCGTGTCATCGCCCTCTACGTCGGCGTGGGCGCGGTCCTCGTCGCCCTCGCCATCTGGCGCGTCGCGCGCCTGCGCTGACCGCCGGCGCACCCCCCGCACAACCCCTGCGCTGCCCCGCGCCGCTCCGCCCCGAGCGCCCGGCCCGGCCGACGGCCATCGGCCCGGATCCCACCGGGCGCCCCGCTGTCGGACCCGCCTCGTACGATGGTGGACGTGAGCACCTCGCAGACCTCGCCCGTTCCCTTCCTCAAGGGCCACGGCACCGAGAACGACTTCGTCATCGTCCCGGACCCGGACAACGGCATCGACCTGTCCGCGGCCGCCGTCGCCAGGCTGTGCGACCGCCGCGCCGGCGTCGGCGGCGACGGTCTGCTGCACGTCGTCCGCTCGGCGGCCCACCCCGAGGCCGCCCACATGGCGGACGAGGCCGAGTGGTTCATGGACTACCGCAACGCGGACGGCTCGATCGCCGAGATGTGCGGAAACGGCGTCCGGGTCTTCGCCCGCTACCTCCAGCGCGTCGGCCACGTCGAGACCGGGGACATCGCCGTGGCGACCCGAGGCGGCGTCAAGAGGGTCCACATCGCCAAGGCGGCCGCCGGCGCCGGCGCGGACACGGGTGACATCACCGTCTCGATGGGGCGCGCGCTGCTCCCCGAGGACGGTGTGACGGTCACTGTGGACGGCCGCAGCTGGCCCGCGAGGAACGTGAACATGGGCAACCCCCACGCGGTCGCGTTCGTCGACGACCTGTCCCACGCGGGAAACCTGTTCACGGCTCCACCGTTCAGCCCTGCATCGGTCTACCCGGACGGTGTGAACGTGGAGTTCGTCGCCGACCGGGGCGAGCGCCATGTCGCCATGCGCGTGCACGAGCGCGGGTCCGGCGAGACCCGCTCGTGCGGCACGGGCGCGTGCGCGGTCGCCGTCGCGGCGGCCCGCAGGGACGGCCTGGACCCGTCCGTCACCGGCACCCCCGTCACGTACACCGTGGACCTGCCCGGCGGCCGCCTCGTCATCACGGAACGTCCCGACGGGCAGATCGAGATGACGGGCCCGGCCGTGATCGTGGCCGAGGGGTACATCGAGCCCGCTCTCCTCGAAACCGTGAACGCGTAGACCTTCGCTCGAATGGGTGATCCGTTTCACGCTGGGCGAGAGCGGCACTGCGCCACGTGGTGGGCTCGGTAGCATCAAGCACCGGCCCGGAGGCACGACCTGACCTTCCATCGCCGGTCGAAGCAGCCGGAGGTGCCCATGAGTGCAGAGGCCGCCAACCCTGGTGCCCACAGTCGCAGGCGCGGCCGACCCAGGATCGACCTCCGCCGGATCGGGCGCGCAGCTCTGCTGGGCCCCACCGGGCGCGACCGCCTCCCCGACGCGATCAGCCACGTCGTCGACGCGCACCGCGCGCATCACCCGGACGCCGACCTCGCCCAACTGCACAAGGCGTACGTGCTGGCGGAGTCGTCCCACCGCGGCCAGTTCCGCAAGAGCGGCGAGCCGTACATCACCCATCCGCTGGCCGTCACACTCATCCTCGCCGAACTGGGCGCGGAGACGACGACGTTGACCGCGTCCCTGCTCCACGACACCGTGGAGGACACCGAGGTGACGCTCGATCAGGTGAAGGCGGAGTTCGGTGCCGAGGTGGCCTACCTCGTCGACGGCGTCACCAAGCTGGAGAAGGTCGACTACGGCGCCGCCGCCGAACCGGAGACCTTCCGCAAGATGCTCGTCGCCACCGGCAACGACGTCCGCGTGATGTCGATCAAACTCGCCGACCGGCTGCACAACATGCGCACTCTCGGCGTCATGCGCCCCGAGAAGCAGGCACGCATCGCCAAGGTCACCCGCGACGTCCTGATCCCCCTCGCCGAGCGCCTCGGCGTGCAGGCACTGAAGACCGAGCTGGAGGATCTGGTCTTCGCGATCCTGCACCCCGAGGAGTACGAGCGCACCCGCGTCCTCATCGCCGAGAACGCCACCGCGTGCAACGCTCTCGCCGCCATCGCGGAGGACTTCCGGACCGTGCTGCGCGACGCCGGCATCACCGCGGAAGTGCTCATCAGACCCCGGCACTTCGTTTCCGTGCACCGCGTCTGCCTCAAACGCTCCGAGCTGCGCAGCACCGACTTCGGACGCCTGCTCGTCCTGGTCACCGACGACGCCGACTGCTACGCGGTGCTCGGCGAGCTGCACACGTGCTTCACCCCGGTGATCTCCGAGTTCAAGGACTTCATCGCCGCCCCCAAGTTCAACCTGTACCAGTCGCTGCACACCGCCGTCGCGGGCCCCGACGGCGCCGTCGCCGAAGTCCTCATCCGCACCCACCAGATGCACCGGGTCGCCGAGGCCGGGGTGGTCGCGCTCGGCAACCCGTACGTGCCGACCGACAGCGCCGAGCCGCTCGACGGCGAGCGTGCCGACCCCACCAGACCCGGCTGGCTGTCCCGCCTCCTCGAATGGCAGCAGTCCACCCCGGATCCGGACACCTTCTGGACCTCCCTGCGCGCGGACCTGGCGCAGGACAAGGAGATCACCGTCTTCCGGGCCGACGGCCGGGCGCTCGGCCTGCCCGCCGGAGCCACCTGCGTCGACGCGGCCTACGCCCAGTACGGAGAGGAGGCCCACGCCTGCATCGGCGCCCGGGTCAACGGCCGTCTTGCCACCCTGAGCACCCAGCTCAACGACGGCGACACCGTGCACGTCCTGCTCGCCCAGGACGCCTCCTCCGGACCGTCGCCGGACTGGCTCGACCACGCCCGCACCACGGCCGCACGGATCGCCATCAGCAGCTGGCTCGAGAGCCACCCGGAGGGGGCGAGTGCCCAGGCGGCCGCGCCCCGGCGCCCCACTCCGCGCGCGGCCGACCGGCCGGCCACGGCGAACGCCGTCGTCGACCGTCCGGACGCGACCGTCCGGCTCGCCGGCTGCTGCACTCCCGTACCGCCCGACAGCGTCACGGGCTTCGCCGTGCGCGGGGGCGCGGTGACCGTCCATCGCGTCGAATGCGCCGCGGTGGCGCGCATGGAGAGCCTCGGCCGCGCTCCGGTGGCCGTGCGCTGGGGCGATGCCGCCGAGTGCCGGGTCACTCTGGTCGCCGAATCGTTCGGCCGGCCCCGTCTGCTGGCCGACCTCACCGAGGTCATCGCCGGTGAGGGAGCGGCCATCGTCTCGGCCACCGTCGAACCGCCCAGCCAGCAGCGGGTACGGCACACGTACACCCTCCAACTTCCCGACGCCGCCGGGCTTCCCGCCCTGATGCGCGCCATGCGCGACGTCCCCGGCGTGTACGACGTGAGCAGGACGCAGCATCCGGCCTCGACCGCCTGACCTCATTCGGGTGGGTACGCGGTCCCCCCGTCGCGCGCCGCCGCGGCCGCCTCGAGGCGTGCTGGTAGCGGTAGGGCATGCCGCACACTCCCCGACGCCGACTGCCTGCCGTCCTGCTGGCCGCAGCATCGGCCGCCCTCGTCGCCGCGACCCTGCCCGAACCGACCGCGCTCGGGATCGGCGACCCGCTCTTCCCCCAGCTGGGCAACCCCGGCTACGACGTCATCGACTACGACATCGCCCTCACTTACAAGGGCAGCAACACCGAACCCCTGGACGCCGTCACCAAGATCAATGCCTGGGCGAACCGGCGACTCGGCCGGATCAACCTCGACTTCTCCCATGGCACGGTCCGCTCCGTCGAGGTCAACGGACGCCCCGCCGAGTTCGCGTCCGCCGGCGAGGACCTCGTCGTCGAGCCCTCCACGGCCGTCGCCACCGGCGCGCCGATGCAGATCACCGTCACGCACACCAGCGACCCGCGCGGTGGCAGGACCGCCGGCGGATGGGTGCCCACCGGCGACGGCCTGGTGATGGCCAACCAGGCCGACGCGGCGCACCGTGTCTTCCCCTGCAACGACCACCCCGCGGACAAGGCGTACTTCACCTTCCGCGTCACCACCCCCAGGAACGTGACGGCCGTCGCCAACGGTCTGCAGGTCACACATTCCCGGAACGGTGCCGGCGCCTCCTGGATCTACCGCACCGGCCACCCCATGGCCACCGAACTCGCCCAGGTCGCCATCGGGCGCTCCGCCGTCGTCAAGCGGCAGGGCCCGCACGGACTGCCCATCCGCGACGTCGTCCCCGCCGCCGACAAGGTGAAGCTCGAACCGTGGCTGAAGAAGACCCCCGGCCATGTCCGGTGGATGGAGGAAAAGGTCGGCGCCTACCCCTTCGAGACGTACGGGGTGCTGGTCGCCCATGCCGACACCGGATTCCAGCTGGAGACGCAGACGCTGTCGCTCTTCGAGCGCTCCCTGTTCACCAACGCCGCCCACCCCAAGTGGTACGTCGACTCGGTGATGGTCCACGAACTCGCCCACCAGTGGTTCGGCAACAGTGTCTCCCCCCGCACCTGGTCCGACCTGTGGCTGAACGAGGGCCACGCCACCTGGTACCAGGCCCTGTACGCGGAGGAGAAGGGCAAGCAGCCGCTGGTCGACCGGATGAGGAAGGCCTACCGCCTCTCCGACGGCTGGCGAGCAGCCGGCGGGCCGCCGGCGGCCCCGCAGCCGCCGGCGCCCGGACAGAAGCTGAGTCTCTTCCGGCCGGTGGTCTACGACGGGAGCGCCCTGGTCCTGTACGCACTGCGGCAGACGATCGGCGTGGCCGCCTTCGAAGAGCTGGAGCGCGAGTGGGTCGCCGAGCACCGCGACTCCACGGCGAGCACGGAGGACTTCACGCAGCTCGCATCCCGTGTCGCTGGGCGTGACCTCGGCGACTTCTTCCAGGAATGGCTGTACGGGAAGAAGACCCCGCCCATGCCGGGACACCCGGACTGGCGCAGCGATGCCCCGAAGGCCGGTGCCGGGCGCTGAAAACCGGGGTGACGGCCCCGGCGGGCGCGTGGGACCATCGACGGGCCGGCGACGGGACCGGGCCCGGGACTCCCTCGGGGAATCTTCCGGGGCTGTCACACGTTGTGACTGGCGAACGGGGGCACACTGCCCTTGCGGGCCTCCCGCCCGCACCGCTCATTCCATCGACGTAAGGATCCAATGACCTCCTCTTCATCCCCTTCCCAGGACAAGCAGAGCTTCGCGGAGACGCGCACCGAGAGCCTTCGGGCCGATGCCCTGATGGAAGAGGACGTCGCCTGGAGCTACGAGATCGACACCGAGCGGGACGGTGATCAGTTCGACCGCTCCGAGCGGGCCGCTCTGCGGCGCGTGGCGGGCCTCTCCACCGAGCTCGAAGACGTCACCGAGGTCGAGTACCGACAGCTGCGCCTGGAGCGCGTCGTGCTGGTCGGCGTCTGGACCTCGGGGACCGTGCAGGACGCCGAGAACTCCCTCGCGGAGCTCGCGGCGCTTGCCGAGACCGCGGGCGCCCTGGTGCTCGACGGAGTCATCCAGCGGCGCGACAAGCCGGACCCGGCCACCTACATCGGGTCGGGCAAGGCGAGCGAGCTGCGCGACATCGTGCTGGAGACCGGAGCCGACACCGTCGTCTGCGACGGTGAGCTCAGCCCCGGCCAGCTCATCCACCTCGAGGACGTCGTCAAGGTCAAGGTGGTCGACCGCACCGCCCTGATCCTCGACATCTTCGCCCAGCACGCCAAGTCCCGAGAGGGCAAGGCGCAGGTCGCTCTGGCGCAGATGCAGTACATGCTGCCCAGGCTCCGCGGCTGGGGTCAGTCGCTGTCCCGCCAGATGGGTGGCGGCGGCGGTGGCGGCATGGCCACCCGCGGTCCAGGTGAGACCAAGATCGAGACGGACCGGCGACGGATCCGCGAGAAGATGGCGAAGATGCGCCGGGAGATCGCGGAGATGAAGACGGGCCGCGAGATCAAGCGCCGGGAGCGCCGCCGCAACAAGGTGCCGTCGGTCGCGATCGCCGGCTACACCAACGCGGGCAAGTCCTCGCTGCTCAACCGCCTCACCGGCGCCGGTGTCCTGGTGGAGAACGCCCTGTTCGCCACCCTCGACCCGACCGTCCGCCGGGCGGAGACGCCGAGCGGCCGGATCTACACCCTCGCCGACACCGTCGGATTCGTCCGGCACCTGCCGCACCACCTGGTCGAGGCGTTCCGCTCCACGATGGAGGAGGTCGGCGACTCCGACCTGATCCTCCACGTGGTGGACGGTTCGCACCCGGCGCCGGAGGAGCAGCTGGCCGCCGTTCGCGAGGTGATCCGCGACGTGGGCGCGCTGGACGTGCCCGAGATCGTCGTGATCAACAAGGCGGACGCGGCCGACCCGCTGGTGCTGCAGCGACTGCTGCGCATCGAGCGGCACGCGATCGCCGTCTCGGCCCGCACGGGCTCGGGCATCGGTGAGCTCCTGGCTCTGATCGACACCGAGCTGCCGCGGCCCGAGGTGGAGATCGAGGCGCTCGTCCCGTACACCCGGGGCGGGCTCGTCTCCCGCGTGCACGCCGAGGGCGAGGTCGTCTCCGAGGAGCACACCACGGAGGGCACCCTGCTCAAGGCACGGGTCCACGAGGAGCTGGCCTCCGCACTGGCCCCGTACGTCCCGGCGGCCCACTGACGCGGCACAGCCCACGCGACACGACGGAAGGGCCGCCTCCCCTCGGGGAGGCGGCCCTTCCGCATGATCCGCCGGGCTCGAAGAGGCCTACTGCTTCGCGAACTTCTCGCTCATCATCGTGAAGATCTGCTGCGCTCCCCGGTCCAGCCGCGGGCCGGCGAGCCAGCCCGAGGTGACCGGGCCGATCGACGTGTTGGAGACGAGCACCGTCTTGCCGCCGGGCTGCCGGACGAACCAGCCGCCACCGGAGGACCCGCCCGTCATCGTGCAGCCGATACGCCACATCGTGGGCGTACCGGGGGCGATGGAGAGCCGCCCCGGCCGGTCGAGACACTTGTGCATGATCGCGCCGTTGTAGGGCGGGGCCGCCGGGTAACCCCACGCGCCCATCGTGCCGATGCTCTTGGCGTCGGGGGCCTCGAAGTCGACGTCGAGCGCCGCGCCCACCGTCTCCTCCAGGGACTTGGAGCCCTGCTCCGGCTTCACGTGCATCACGGCGTAGTCGTAGGCGGCGCCGGTGCCCCCCGTCGGACCGCCCTGGTCGATCCACTCGCCCGAGGTCGCGACCCAGTCCGCCCAGTAGACGCCGTACGGGGCGATCTCCTGCGGCTGGGCGTGCTCCAGCGCGGCGGGGGACTTGCCCTTGTCGTTGTAGGCGGGGACGAAGGCGATGTTGCGGTACCAGCCGCCCTCCCCGCCGGCGTGCACGCAGTGCCCGGCGGTCCAGACGAGGTTCGACCGGCCCGGGTTCTCCGGGTCCTTGACGACCGTCGCGGAACAGACCATCGAGCCCTCGGGGGCGTCGAAGAACACCTTGCCGACCGGTGCGGCGTTCTGGTGGTAGGGCTTCTTCTCCTCCTGGGCCTGCACGGGGCGCGGCTCCGGGTCGGTGACGTCCTGGTCACCGGAGATGTCACCGGCGGAGAGCGTCTTCGCGGGCGCCTTGGCCGTCGTCATGCGCTCGGGCTTCCACAGGCCCTCGATCACCGGGTTGACGAAGTCCTTGGCCTCACGCAGCCACTTGTCCTTGTCCCAGTTCTTCCACTCGCCGTTCTTCCACTTGTCCAGGTCGACCCCGTGCTCCTTGAGCCTGTCGGCCAGGTCGGCGGGAAGTGCGGCCTCGGCGCCGCCGGCGCCTTCTGCGGTGGCGGCGGGCTTGTCCGCCGCCTTGTCCTCGCCGGGGCCGCAGGCGGTCGCCGTCAGCGCGAGAGCCGAGACGAGGCCGGCGGCGGCCAGCAGCGGACGTATGGATCGCATGGAAACGATTCCCCCTGAAGTGCTTGCGAAATGTGCCATGAACGCGGTGCACCAGCGCCTGATGCGAGACCACGTGCGGCGTCCGCGCCGTGCGCGGTTGCCATGAGCGTGTCATGCGAAGGGGCGGCCTTCCGGAGCCGCCGCGGGTGCGGCACCACTCTAAGCCGCTGCGTGGACCCGCAGTTGAGGCCGGTGGGCAACTACACCGAGTCTCCACGAGACGAGCAAGGGGCGCCCGGCCGTCCGGCCGAACGCCCCTGCCTCGTCAGAGCACTGCCTGGTCACGTGACGCGGCGGCCACGCGAGAGAGCGTCAGATCACTTTCCCGTGAACTTCTTGCTGACCGCCGTGTAGACGCCCTCGGCCTCCTTGCCGAGCCGCGGGCCGGCCAGCCAGCCGGCCGTCACCGGGCCGATGGAGGTGTTGGACACCAGGGCGGGCCGGCCGTCCTGGCCCTCGGCCACCCAGCCGCCACCGGAGGAACCGCCCGTCATCGTGCAGCCGATGCGGTACATCGTCGGCTCCCCGGCCTTCAGCGAGAGCCGGCCCGGCTTGTCGGCGCACTGGAACAGCTTCTGACCGTCGTACGGCGGAGCCGCCGGGTAGCCGGTCGCGGTCATGCTCTTGATGTCCGGCACGGCCGGGGCCTTGAAGTCGACCGGCAGAGCGGCGCCGACCGTCTCCTCGAGCGACTTGCCCGTGCTGCCCTTCTCCGGGGTGACGTGGATGACGGCGAAGTCGTACGGCGCACCCTGACCGCCGGTCGCCGCGCTCTGGGCGATCCACTGCTCGGACGTCTGGGCCCAGTCGCCCCACCACACGCCGTACGGAGCGATCTTCTCCTTCGGGGCCTTCTCCAGCTCCGAGGTGGGCAGGGCGCTGTCGTTGTACGACGGGACGAAGGCGATGTTGCGGTACCAGCCGCCGCTCTTGCCGGCGTGGACGCAGTGACCGGCGGTCCACACCATGTTCGACTTGCCGGGGTTGGCCGGGTCCTGCACGACGGTGGCGGAGCAGACCATCGAGCCCTGGGGGCCGTCGAAGAAGACCTTGCCCGCCTCGGCCGCACTCGTGTGGTACGGCGCCTTCACCGGCACGGCGTCGACGGGCTCCGGCGTCGGGTCGGTGACACCCTCGTCACCCGAGATGTCCGGGTCGACGGGCTTCGCCGGCGGCTTCTCGGCGTCGCGCATGCGGTCCGGGTCCCACAGGTCCTCGATGATCGGGTTGACGAAGTCCTTGGCCTCGCGCAGCCACTTGTCCTTGTCCCAGTTCTTCCACTCGCCGTTCTTCCACTTGTCCAGGTCGATCCCGCGCTCCTTGAGCCGGTCCTTGAGATCGTCCGGAATGGTGATCTTGTCATCGGCGGTCTGACCTGCCGACGCACTCGGCTTGTCGCCCGCGGTGTCCTCGCTCGGGCCGCAGGCCGTGGCAGCCAGCGCCAGCACGGCGGCAAGGGACGCCGCTGCCAGCGTCGGGCGAATGGGTCGCATCTGGTGATCCCCCTGGGACTTCGGTGCTGCTGTTCCGTCTGAACTGAGCCGCATTCCGGCAATGTCGGTGCGTTCGGCCGCGGACGAGTCCGCGCCCCGGTGGAGCTCACCGCCGGTGCGGCCCCCCAACTATGCCGGTGCCGTTGGGGACGGCGTGCACCAGGTCCGCGGTTCCGCTCCCGCAAGGATCTTCCTTCCGGCCGTGATCCCCGGCCCGTCGCGTCGTTGGAACGGGCGGGGGACACGGGGACGGCTCGGAACCGAGCGGTCGCAGGGCCGAAGCCGTACCCCTGCGAAACGCAACCGTGACAGCGGAAGGACCAACAGCCGTGGCCGTGACCGAACCTGCTCCGATCGCCCCGGCCGCTGCCCACGAGGGCATCCTGCGCCGGCAGTCGCTCCGCGAATCGGCCGCCCGCACCTATGCGCGCTCGCTGCCCATCGTGCCCGTACGCGCCCGGGGACTGACCATCGAGGGTGCCGACGGCCGCCGTTACCTCGACTGTCTCTCCGGAGCCGGGACCCTCGCACTCGGGCACAACCACCCCGTCGTCCTCGAAGCCATCAAGAAGGTCCTCGACTCCGGGGCGCCGTTGCACATCCTGGACCTGGCCACACCGGTCAAGGACGCGTTCACCACAGAGCTGTTCGCCACGCTTCCGCCGCAACTCGCCTCCGACGCCCGCATCCAGTTCTGCGGTCCGGCAGGGACCGACGCCGTGGAAGCGGCACTCAAACTGGTCCGCACCGCCACCGGCCGCGACGGGGTCCTGGCCTTCACCGGCGCCTATCACGGCATGACGGCGGGCGCTCTCGAGGCCTCGGGCGGCGCGACCGACGTCCGCGTGACACGCCTTCCCTACCCGCACGACTACCGCTGCCCCTTCGGTGTCGGCGGTGAACGCGGCGCCGAACTCGCCGCACGCTGGACCGAGAACCTCCTCGACGACCCCAAGGGCGGTGTGCCGGACGCCGCCGGAATGATCCTCGAACCGGTACAGGGCGAGGGCGGCGTGATCCCCGCCCCCGACGAGTGGCTGCGGCGGATGCGCCGGATCACCGCCGCCCGCTCCATCCCTCTGATCGCCGACGAGGTGCAGACCGGAGTGGGCCGCACCGGCACCTTCTGGGCCGTCGAGCACAGTGACGTCGTCCCCGACGTGATGGTCATGTCCAAGGCCATCGGCGGCTCCCTCCCGCTCGCGGTCATCGTCTACCGGTCCGAACTCGACACCTGGCAGCCGGGAGCACACGCCGGCACGTTCCGCGGCAACCAGCTGGCGATGGCGGCCGGCGCGGCGACCCTCGCGTACGTGCGCGAGAACCGCCTCGCGGACCGGGCCGCCACTCTCGGCGCCCGCATGCTGGCCCGCCTCCAGGGCCTCGCCGCCGCTCACTCCTGCATCGGAGACGTACGGGGCCGGGGCCTGATGATCGGCGTGGAGATCGTCGACCCCGACTCCACCGCCCACGACGCTCTCGTCCCCCCACCCGCTCCTCAACTCGCCGCGACCGTCCAGCGGGAATGCCTGAACCGCGGCCTCATCGTCGAACTCGGCGGACGCCACTGCGCAGTCGTCCGCCTCCTGCCTCCTCTGACACTCACCGACGAACAGGCCCTGGCCGTCCTCGACCGCTTCGCGGACGCCCTGGCCGCCGCAGAACGCTCCACCCCACGCCGCGCCGACAGCGGGCAGTCGTACTGACCCCGGACCCCGTCACAAGGAAGCCTCCGTGAACACCACCCCCGCACCCGAAGTGCCCGAGTCCCACGGCCGCCCCACCGCCGCTCACCACGCCCACGGAGCACTGGGCGGGCCGCTCATGGCCGAGGCGGCGACGGTGCCGCGCCAGCAGACCGGGGGCTTCGACGACGAAACCCCCACCACCGCCCGGTACGTGTCCGGCGCCCCCGAAGCGGCGGACCCCCTCGACCATCCGGATCCCGGCCGTGCGGCCGATGCGGCCGCGGTCGAGAACCTGCTCCGCTGCTGGGTGCGCGAGAACGACCTCGCCGAGCCCGAGGGCGACACCCTGCGCATTGCGCTCCACAGCAGCGGGACCGCCCTGCTCGTCCCCGTCCGCTACTGGTCGTCCACCGGCTGGCACCGCTTCGGCCCGCCGGTTCTGGAAGGCAGCCCGCACGAGGCCACCACCGCCGACGCGGTGACCGTGGCCGCGCTCCTCGGCCGGGAAGCCGGCGGCACGGACGGAGCCGACCTCGTCGGCCGCGTAGCCGATTCCGCCCGGCGCACAGCCGGGTTCATCGCTCACCGGCGCCGGCATCCCGTCGCACCGGAGGACGCGGACCTCTTCCTTGACGCCGAACAGTCGCTCCTGCTCGGCCACCCGCTCCACCCCACACCGAAGAGCCGTGAGGGACTCTCCGACACCGAAGCACTGCTGTACTCACCGGAGTCGCACGGCTCCTTCCCGCTGCACTGGTGGGCAGTCGACCGGTCCGTGCTCGCAGCCGACTCGGCCTGGACCGAGCAAGGACGCACACTCCCGGCCGAGCAGCTCACCTCCCGCCTCGCCGGCGACATCCGGCTCCCCGCCCACTGCGCCGCCCTGCCCCTGCACCCGTGGCAGGCACGCGACCTCCGGCACCGGCCCACTGTGGCCGCGCTGCTGGACTCCGGCCTGCTCCACGACCTCGGTCCCCATGGAGACACCTGGCACCCCACCTCCTCCGTCCGCACCGTGCACCGCCCCGGTGCACCCGCGATGCTCAAGCTGTCTCTCGGCCTGCGCATCACCAACTCCCGCCGTGAGAACCTCCGCAAGGAACTCCACCGGGGGGTGGAGGTCCATCGGCTGCTCCGTACCGGACTCTCCGCACAGTGGCGGGCGGCGCACCCCGGATTCGACATCGTGCGCGATCCGGCATGGCTCGCGGTCGACACACCCGACGGCGAACCCGTCTCCGGACTCGACGTCGTGCTGCGCCACAACCCCTTCCACCGGAGCGACGACGCCGTGTGCATCGCGGCTCTGACCGCACCGCGGCCCTGGCCCGGACGCACGGTCATGTACTCACGCCTCTCTCACACGGTCGAGCGTCTCGCCGCCCGGACAGGCCGGCCCGTCCCCGCCGTCGCGGCGGAGTGGTTCCTGCGCTACCTGGACCACGTCGTACGTCCGGTGCTCTGGCTCGACGCCACCGCGGGCATCGCGCTCGAAGCGCACCAGCAGAACACCCTCGTCCTCCTCGACCCCGAAGGCTGGCCGACAGGCGGCCGCTACCGGGACAACCAGGGCTACTACTTCCGCCAGTCCCACCGTGACGAACTCGAGCGCCGGCTCCCGGGAATCGGTGCCGAAAGCGACACCTTCGTCTCCGACGACGTGACGGACGAGCGCTTCGCGTACTACCTCGGCATCAACAACGTGCTCGGTCTGATCGGCGCCTTCGGGGCGCAGCACCTCGCCGACGAACGCGTCCTCCTCGCCGCGTTCCGCCGATTCCTGGCGGCCAACGCCTCCCTCGGCTCGCCGCTGCCGACGCTGCTGCTCGAAGCCCCCACCCTTCGTTCCAAGGCCAACCTGCTCACCCGTCTGCGCGGCCTCGACGAACTCGTCGGTCCCGTCGACACTCAGTCCGTCTACGTCACCGTCACCAACCCGCTCCTCTCCTGAACACCGCGCGGACCGCCGAACGCCCACGACCATGACCCCGTCCGAACGAGAAGAGGAGACCGCCGCCGTGCCTCGCCCCCAAGCCGCGCGGGAGCCGTCCGGCACCTTCGCGGAGGTGCCGGACGCCCCTGCGGACTGGGGGCCGGTGGACACCCCCGCCGGTGACTTCCGCCTCGTCCCCGTCCTCCCGGAGCGGGACCTCTCCCTGATCACCGGCTGGATGAACGACCCGGCCGTCGCCGCCTTCTGGGAGCTGGCCGGGCCCGAGACCGTCACAGCCGCCCACCTGCGCGGCCAGTACGACGGCACCGGCAGCAGCCTCCCCTGCCTCGGCGTACTCGACGGCACACCCATGAGCTACTTCGAGATCTACCGTGCCGACCTCGACCCTCTGGCCCGCCACTACCCGGCCCGACCGCACGACACAGGCATCCACCTCCTCCTCGGCGGCGCCGCCGACCGGGGGAGAGGTCTGGGCTCGCTGCTCATCAGAGCCGTTTCCGACCTCGTGCTCGACCACCGCCCCCGCTGTGCACGCGTCGTCGCCGAACCGGACCTGCGCAACACCCCTTCCGTGTCCGCGTTCCTCAGGGCCGGCTTCCGCTTCTTCGCCGAAGTCGACCTGCCCGGCAAACGAGCCGCGCTCATGGTGCGCGATCGCCGGCTTCGGGACCTGCTGTGACCAGCCCGCCGCCGTACATACACCGCTCGAACCGCATCGGTTCCCCTCGAGGAGTCCCCGTGCCGAAGTCGCCTGCCAGCAACGACTCCCACGCGTCGACCGCACCCGCCGCCTCGACCGATCCGCCCGGCTCCGCCTGCGGCGAGGCCGCCGGACCGGATCCGCTGTCGACCCCCCTGCTTCTGCCGCCCGGTCTCGACCGCGAGAACTGGGAGCGGGCAGGCGGCCGTCTCCTGGCGAAGATGCTCGGCGAGTTCGCCTACGAGGAGATCATCGAGCCGAGGATCGCGGAAACGCCCGCCGGTCCGGCCGCCCGCCACGACGACGCCCCTCCCGCTGGCTGCGGCCGCCAGTCACCGCGCCGTCGCCATGTCCTCACCGTCGGGGACGCGGGAGACCTGACGTTCCTGGCGCGCCGCGGCGCCTACGGGAGCTGGCGCGTGGACGCCGCCTCCGTCGAATGGGACGGCCGGCCCTTCTCTGACCCGCTCACCTTCCTCGCCCGAGCGAAGGAGACCCTCGCCCTCGACGGAGCCACCCTCGGCCACTTGCTGCGCGAAGTATCCCTGACGCTCACCGCCGACACCGCGCTCGATCACACCGCCGCCACCGCCGCCGAGCTGGCCGACCTCGGCTACGCCGAACTCGAAGGGCACCAGACCGGACATCCGTGGCTCGTCCTCAACAAGGGCCGCATCGGTTTCTCCGCTGTCGACGCCGCCCGCTGGGCACCCGAGGCACGCCGCCCCACCGCACTGCCGTGGATCGCCGTCAGCACCGCGCTCGCCTGTTACCGGGGCGTCGGCCACCTCGCCTCCCCGGACGCTCTCTACCGCCACGAGCTCGACGACTCCGTGCGTGCGGGTTTCGAAGCCGCTCTGCGCGCCAGAGGGCTGGACCCGGCCGCGTACCTGCTCCTCCCCGTACACCCGTGGCAGTGGGACGAGGTGCTGCTGCCCCTGTACGCGCCGGCCGTCGCGCGCCGGGAGATCGTGCCGCTGCCGGAGGACGGCGACCTCCGGTTGCCCCAGCAGTCCATCCGCACGTTCGTGAACGTCGACCGCCCCGACCGGCACATGGTCAAACTGCCGCTGTCCGTTCTCAACACCCTGGTCTGGCGCGGTCTGCCCACCGAACGGACTCTCGCCGCGCCTGCCGTCACCGCCTGGGTGCACGGCCTGCGCGACGGCGACCCGTTCCTCCGCGACGACTGCCGGGTGATCCTCCTGGGCGAGGTCGCCTCGGTCACCGTCGAGCATCCTCTGTACGACCGCCTCGACGATGTGCCCTATCAGTACAAGGAACTTCTCGGCGCGATCTGGCGCGAGCCGCTCCAGCCCCGTCTGGACCCGGGCGAACGGGCCCGGACCCTGGCAGCGCTGCTGCACACGGACCAGCGGGGCCGCGCCTTCGCCACCGAGCTCGTCGAGCGGTCGGGGCTCGCCCCGGAGGCCTGGCTCAAGCGGCTGTTCGCCGCGCTCCTGCCCCCGCTGCTGCACTTCCTGTACCGCTACGGCACCGTCTTCTCCCCGCACGGCGAGAACGCGATCGTCGTCTACGACGAGCACGACGTCCCGGTGCGGATGGCGATCAAGGACTTCGTCGACGACGTCAACATCAGCGCCCGGCCGCTGCCCGAGCACGCCTCGATGCCCGACGACGTCCGCCGGGTCCTGCTGACCGAGGAGCCCGGGTTCCTCACCCAGTTCATCCACGCGGGCTTGTTCGTGGGCGTCTTCCGCTACCTCGCGCCTCTCTTCGAGGAGCACCTGAAAGTCGCCGAGGAACGCTTCTTCGCCCTCGTACGGGCGGAGATCGTGAGGTACCAGGCCCGCTTTCCCGAGCTCAAAGAGCGTTACGAACTGTTCGATCTGCTCACGGAGCGTATCGACCGGCTGTGTCTGAACCGCAACAGACTCCATCTCGACGGCTACCGTGACCGGCCCGAACGTCCCCACGCGGCCGTGCACGGGACCGTACCGAACCCCCTGGCATGGCCTGATGGAGCCGATGCGTGATCCCGTTGTCAGTGGTGCCCCGTAGGCTGGTCGCGCTATGACGAAGCCAACCCTCCCCGAGCTCCTCCACGCCGCCGTCACCGCCGTCGGCGGAGTGGAGCGGCCAGGCCAGGTCACCATGGCCGAGGCCGTGGCCGAGGCCATCGACGACAATTCCCACCTTCTGGTGCAGGCCGGCACCGGCACCGGAAAGTCGCTGGGCTATCTCGTCCCGGCTCTCGCCCACGGGGAGCGGGTGGTCGTTGCCACGGCCACCCTGGCGCTGCAGCGCCAGCTGGTGGAGCGTGATCTTCCGCGCACGGTCGACGCGCTGCACCCCCTGCTGCGCAGGCGGCCCGAGTTCGCCATGCTCAAGGGCCGCTCCAACTACCTCTGTCTGCACCGACTGCACGAGGGCGCTCCGCAGGACGAGGAGGAGGGTCTCTTCGACCAGTTCGAGGCCGCCGCGCCGACGAGCAAGCTGGGCCAGGACCTCCTGCGCATGCGGGACTGGGCGGACGAGACCGAGACGGGTGACCGCGACGATCTCACGCCCGGTGTCTCCGACCGTGCCTGGAGCCAGGTCTCCGTCTCGTCCCGCGAATGCCTCGGGGCTTCCAAGTGCGCGTACGGTGCGGAGTGCTTCGCCGAGATGGCCAGGGAGCGGGCGAAGCTCGCCGATGTGGTGGTCACCAATCATGCGCTGCTCGCGATCGACGCCATCGAGGGGGCGCCGGTCCTGCCGCAGCACGAGGTCCTGATCGTCGACGAGGCCCATGAACTGGTCTCGCGCGTGACCGGAGTCGCCACCGGCGAGCTCACCCCCGGCCAGGTCAACCGGGCTGTGCGACGCGCGGCGAAGCTGGTCAACGAGAAGGCGGCGGACGCGCTCCAGACTGCTTCGGAGACATTCGAGCGTGTGATGGAGCTGGCGCTGCCGGGCCGCCTGGAGGAGATCCCCGAGGATCTGGGCTACGCACTCCTGGCTCTGAGGGACGCCGCACGGACGGTGATCAGTGCGCTCGGCTCCACCCGGGACAAGTCGGTCCAGGACGAGGACGCGGTGCGCAAGCAGGCGCTCGCCTCCGTCGAGAACATCCACGCTGTTGCCGAGCGCATCACGCTCGGTTCGGAGTACGACGTCGTCTGGTACGAGCGGCACGACCGCTTCGGCGCGTCCCTGCGGGTGGCTCCGCTGTCGGTCTCGGGACTGCTGCGCGAGAAGCTGTTCGCGGAGCGGTCGGTCGTGCTCACGTCCGCGACGCTCAAGCTGGGCGGCGACTTCAACGGCGTGGGGGCGTCCTTGGGGCTCGCCCCGGAGGGCACCGGAGGCGAGGAGGTGCCGCAGTGGAAAGGCCTCGATGTCGGCTCGCCCTTCGACTATCCCAAGCAGGGCATCCTCTACGTCGCCCGGCACCTGGCGACGCCCGGCCGTGAAGGCTCACGCGGCGACATGATGGACGAGCTGGCCGAGCTGGTGGAGGCGGCGGGCGGGCGCACACTGGGGCTGTTCTCCTCCATGCGCGCGGCCAAGGCGGCCGCGGAGGAGCTGAGAGGGCGGCTCGACAAGCCGATTCTGCTGCAGGGCGAGGAGACGCTCGGCGAGCTGATCAAGACCTTCGCCGGCGATCCCGCGACATGCCTGTTCGGCACGCTGTCCTTGTGGCAGGGCGTCGACGTCCCGGGTCCCGGTTGCCAGCTGGTCGTCATGGACCGGATTCCGTTCCCCCGCCCGGACGACCCGTTGATGAGCGCGCGGCAGAAGGCGGTGGAAGAGGCGGGAGGCAATGGCTTCATGGCCGTTGCCGCCACGCATGCCGCCCTCCTGATGGCGCAGGGCGCGGGCCGTCTGGTGCGTGCCACGGGGGATCGCGGAGTGGTGGCCGTGCTGGATCCGCGGCTGGCCAACGCCCGGTACGGCAGCTACCTGCGGGCCTCACTGCCCGACTTCTGGTACACGACGGACCGCAATCAGGTGCGCCGGTCGCTGGCTGCCATCGATGCGGCGGCCAAGGCCGACGGCAAGTAGCGCGGGAGCCCGGGCTCTACCGGGGAGAGGCCCGGGCTGCACCCCGGCGGAGGGCCGTTCCGCCGGAGGAGACACAGCAGGGCCCCGGGACCGGCGCAGTGGGTCCCGGGGCCCGGTCGGAGCCGGCGAGTCCGTCAGACCCGCCGAAGCACTGCCACCACCTTGCCGAGGATGGTCGCCTCGTCGCCGGGGATGGGCTGGTACGCGGCGTTGTGGGGAAGCAGCCAGACGTGTCCGTTCTCCCGCTTGAAGCGCTTGACCGTGGCCTCGCCGTCCAGCATGGCGGCGACGATGTCCCCGTTCTCCGCGACGGGCTGGCGGCGCACCGTCACCCAGTCGCCGTCGCAGATGGCGGCCTCGATCATCGAGTCACCGACGACCTTGAGCACGAACAGCTCGCCGTCGCCGACCAGCTGGCGGGGGAGGGGGAAGACGTCCTCGACGGACTCCTCGGCGAGGATCGGGCCACCGGCGGCGATCCGGCCGACCAGCGGCACGTAGGAGGCGGCGGGCTTGCCCGTGGTGTCCGTCGGCTGTGTGCTGGGCTGGTCGGAGCCGCGGACCTCGTAGGCGCGGGGGCGGTGAGGGTCCCGCCGCAGGAAGCCCTTGCGCTCGAGCGCCATCAGCTGGTGGGCGACGGAGGAGGTGCTGGACAGGCCGACGGCCTGACCGATCTCGCGCATGGACGGCGGGTAACCCCGCCGCTGCACCGAGTCGCGGATCACCTCGATGACACGCCGCTGCCGGTCCGTGAGACCGGAGCTGTCCGCACGGATCCCTGGAGGTCGACCGGGCAGCGAGCGGGTGGGCTTGGGCCCCTCCGGTGTCGTGGCTGCGTCATTCATGGCATGCACCGGCTCGAATCGGTTCTGGGAGCGGTCCTGGGCAGTGATGGCGGCACTGTCAGCGGTGGTGGTCACGTCGGCCCCTCTCGAATGGTCTCCCTAGCTGGACAACGGTAGTTGGTTTCGAAAGGTTGCGCCAAACACACGTTCGAGTGAAAAATCGCGGATTGCCTGACGTGGCCGCTCAGCTGGGTGTATGTGCGAACGCCGGAGGGTGGGCCGGCGAGGAGATCTACGGTAGCCCCCGCCGCCGGAGGGGACGGGACCGGGCCCGGCCCAGTCTTGCACCCGCTCGTGGGCGACGCCCGCCGCCGCGCCCGCGACGAACGGCGCGCGGTGCGCCGTGTGCGCTCCGTGAACGGTCGAGCTACGCCCCGTGCGCGGGAGGTTCCTCCAAGGGCAGGCGCGACACGCTCTACGGGCCGAGAAGGCGGCCAGACCCCAGATCTAGTGGTTGGATTGTGGCCGCCACCCAGAAGTTGTGGTCCCCGGTCCGTCGAAGCTCGGGGCATCGCCTATGCTTGTGGCTGCTTCGGGGGGCTCAACGAGCCAGTTGAGGCTATTCGGTCGTGCGTGAAGGAGGGGTTGGGAGCCATGCACTGTCCCTTCTGCAGGCACCCCGACAGCCGCGTCGTCGACAGTCGGACCACCGACGACGGAACGTCGATCCGACGCCGCCGGCAGTGCCCCGACTGCTCCCGTCGCTTCACGACGGTGGAGACCGCGTCGCTGATGGTGATCAAGCGCAGCGGTGTGACGGAACCCTTCAGCCGTACCAAGGTCATCTCCGGCGTGCGCAAGGCGTGCCAGGGGCGGCCGGTCACCGAGGACGCCCTCGCTCAGCTCGGCCAGCGGGTCGAGGAAGCGGTGCGCGCCACCGGCAGTGCCGAGTTGACCACCCATGACGTGGGTCTGGCCATACTCGGCCCCCTGCAGGAACTCGACCTCGTCGCGTACCTGCGGTTCGCGTCCGTCTACCGGGCGTTCGACTCACTCGAGGACTTCGAGGCCGCCATCGCGGAACTGCGCGATCAACGGCCACCTGCACAGGAGCGGGGCGACGGGGCTGTCGCGGTCCCCGTACCCGCCACCGCCGCCGACTGAGCGGCACCCGCCGAGCGGTCGGAGCCGTGCGTCACGGATCTCCTCCCGCTTTCGGGCGGCACATGACCTGTCACGGGCGCCGGCAGCGCTCCGGGACAACAGACACAAGCAGTGCCACGGGAAGATCTGGGCACTTCAGGGCGTTTTTGCCCATATATGGGAGGCGGCATGACCGAGACGACGAGCGGCCCGGCACGAGGGTCCCGCACCAAGGGAGCCAAGGCGAGCAAGGGGCTGCGTATCGAGCGGATCCACACCACCCCCGGCGTGCACCCGTACGACGAGGTGGTCTGGGAGCGCCGTGACGTCGTCATGACCAACTGGCGTGACGGCTCGGTGAACTTCGAGCAGCGTGGCGTCGAGTTCCCCGACTTCTGGTCGGTGAACGCGGTCAACATCGTCACCAGCAAGTACTTCCGCGGGGCGGTCGGCACTCCCCAGCGCGAGACCGGTCTCAAGCAGCTCATCGACCGGATCGTGAAGACGTACCGCAAGGCCGGCGAGGACTACAGCTACTTCGCCTCGCCCGCCGACGCGGAGATCTTCGAGCACGAGCTCGCGTACGCCCTGCTGCACCAGATCTTCAGCTTCAACTCGCCGGTGTGGTTCAACGTCGGCACGCCCCAGCCGCAGCAGGTCTCGGCCTGCTTCATCCTGTCCGTCGACGACTCTATGGAGTCGATCCTCGACTGGTACAAGGAAGAGGGCATGATCTTCAAGGGCGGCTCCGGTGCCGGCCTGAACCTCTCCCGCATCCGCTCCTCCAAGGAACTGCTCTCCTCCGGCGGCAACGCCTCCGGCCCGGTCTCCTTCATGCGCGGTGCTGACGCCTCCGCCGGAACGATCAAGTCCGGTGGCGCCACCCGCCGCGCCGCCAAGATGGTCATCCTCGACGTCGACCACCCCGACATCGAGAACTTCATCGAGACCAAGGTCAAGGAAGAGGAGAAGATCCGCGCGCTGCGTGACGCGGGCTTCGACATGGACCTGGGCGGCGACGACATCACGTCGGTCCAGTACCAGAACGCCAACAACTCGGTGCGCGTGAACGACGAGTTCATGAGGGCCGTGGAGTCCGGCGGCAGGTTCGGCCTGCGCGCCCGGATGACAGGTGAGGTCATCGAGGAGGTCGACGCCAAGGCGCTCTTCCGCAAGATGGCCGAGGCCGCCTGGGCCTGCGCCGACCCGGGCATCCAGTACGACGACACGATCAACCACTGGCACACCTGCCCCGAGTCCGGCCGCATCAACGGCTCGAACCCGTGCAGCGAGTACATGCACCTGGACAACACCTCGTGCAACCTCGCCTCGCTGAACCTCATGAAGTTCCTCAAGGACGACGGCGAGGGCCGGCAGTCCTTCGACGTCGAGCGCTTCTCCAAGGTCGTCGAGCTGGTCATCACCGCGATGGACATCTCGATCTGCTTCGCGGACTTCCCGACGCAGAAGATCGGTGAGAACACCCGCGCCTTCCGCCAGCTCGGCATCGGGTACGCCAACCTCGGCGCCCTGCTCATGGCGACCGGCCACGCGTACGACTCGGACGGCGGCCGAGCCCTCGCCGGGGCCGTCACCTCCCTGATGACCGGCACGTCCTACAGGCGCTCCGCCGAACTCGCCGCGGTCGTCGGCCCCTACGACGGCTACGCCCGCAACGCCGAGCCGCACAAGCGCGTCATGAAGCAGCACGCCGACGCCAACGCCAAGGCCGTCCGCATGGACGACCTCGACACGCCGATCTGGGCCGCGGCCACCGAGGCCTGGCAGGACGTGATCCGTCTCGGCGAGAAGAACGGCTTCCGCAACTCCCAGGCGTCCGTGATCGCTCCGACCGGCACCATCGGTCTCGCGATGTCCTGCGACACGACCGGCCTCGAGCCGGACCTGGCGCTGGTCAAGTTCAAGAAGCTGGTCGGCGGCGGCTCGATGCAGATCGTCAACGGCACCGTGCCGCAGGCGCTGCGCCGCCTCGGCTACCAGCCGGAGCAGATCGAGGCGATCGTCGCCCACATCGCCGAGCACGGCAACGTGATCGACGCGCCCGGTCTGAAGACCGAGCACTACGAGGTCTTCGACTGCGCCATGGGCGAGCGCTCGATCTCCGCGATGGGGCACGTCCGCATGATGGCTGCCATCCAGCCGTGGATCTCCGGCGCGCTCTCCAAGACGGTCAACATGCCGGAGTCGGCGACCGTCGAGGAGGTCGAGGAGATCTACTTCGAGGCGTGGAAGATGGGCGTCAAGGCGCTCGCGATCTACCGCGACAACTGCAAGGTCGGCCAGCCCCTCTCCGCCAAGAAGAAGGAGAAGGAGAAGGCCGAGGTCGCCGAGAAGGCCGAGGAGACGATCCGCGCCGCGGTCGAGAAGGTCGTCGAGTACCGCCCGGTCCGCAAGCGCCTCCCCAAGGGCCGCCCGGGGATCACCACCTCGTTCACGGTCGGCGGAGCCGAGGGCTACATGACCGCCAATTCCTACCCGGACGACGGTCTCGGCGAGGTCTTCCTGAAGATGTCGAAGCAGGGTTCCACCCTCGCGGGCATGATGGACGCCTTCTCGATCGCCGTGTCGGTGGGTCTGCAGTACGGCGTTCCGCTGGAGACGTACGTCTCGAAGTTCACCAACATGCGCTTCGAGCCGGCCGGCATGACGGACGACCCGGATGTGCGGATGGCGCAGTCGATCGTCGACTACATCTTCCGCCGCCTGGCGCTGGACTTCCTGCCCTTCGAGACGCGCTCGGCGCTCGGCATCCACTCGGCGGAGGAGCGCCAGCGTCACCTGGAGACGGGCTCCTACGAGCCGGCCGACGACGAGGTCGACGTCGAAGGGCTCGCGCAGTCCGCTCCGCGTCAGCAGGAACTGAAGGCGGTTGCCGCCCCCAAGGCGGAGGTTCCGGCTCTGAAGCAGGCGCACACGTCGGCCGAGCTGGTCGAGATGCAGCTCGGCATCAGCGCCGACGCACCGCTCTGCTTCTCGTGCGGAACGAAGATGCAGCGGGCGGGCTCCTGCTACATCTGCGAGGGCTGCGGCTCCACCAGCGGCTGCAGCTGACGCGGCACGCGCCGTGACGCGGCCCGTGTGACACGACCCGCAACGCATCGGCCGGTCCGCTGAGGGCGGGGAGACCTCCCAAGGTCTCCCCGCCCCAGTCTGCGCGTGGCCGGCCCGGGATCGGGCGGCGGCCCCGTTTCAGCCGCTCATGAGGCCGATGAAGGACTGCGGGTCCGTGTCGAAGCCGCGCACCGAGTCGTGGAACTTCCAGTGCCCGGCCGCATCGCGGGTGAACTCGCAGACGACGGCCGCCGTGGACTGCGCGACCGCCGCGAAGTCGCACGTCGCCAGCTCCTCATGGCCTTCCAGGACCCGTACCAGCGTGTTGGCGACGTCGCCGAACACCTTCCGGCCGGCGCGCTGCTGGATGACGACCCCCACGACGACACGCTCGTACACCGGCGCCAGCCGGTCGAACTCCAGCGTCATCACCTCGTCGGCGCCGAATCCCTGGCCCGTCTTGCTGTCCCTGGTCAGGATGATCGTCCCGTCCGGTGACCTGCTGTCGAAATGGACGACGTACGCCGGCTCGCCTGCGGCATCGGCCCGATAGGTCGCGGCCACCAGGTCGAGGTCGTGGGACGGCTCGCCCATCGGACTCGGATCCCACTTGAGTGCCACCTCGGCCTTCCGGACCCCCTTGCTGAGGTTGCTCACCCGGATCTCTCCCTCCCCGTAACGTCCTTTGCTGCTGCCGGTGTTGACCGTAGTCGCTCAGTGGGGGACGCGGCGAGGCGGCCGTTGCCGTACGAGCTCCTCGCGGAACTTCTCGATGACGCTGCTCACCTGACGGATCAGATGGGTGTTCTCGATGCGGTCGAGGTACAGGCAGCGGCGAGCCAGTCCTGCCAGCTCGAAGACGAAGCACAGGGACATCAGAGGATTGACGAACAGCTCGCTGCCGCGGGTCCGCGAGGTGAACTGGACGTCCCCGAAGGAGCCCCGGACGGCGGCGGCTATGGAGCCGTTCACGATGCTCGGGTGGTCGGGCGTGTGCTCCTGCGCATGGGCGACGGCGTCGAGGAAGAGTGCGCCTTCCCGCGTCGCCCGCGGTACCGAGAACGCGCCCAGGTACGCGCCGTCGCTCTCCAGGGCCGCGATGTTCTCCAGGACGAGGCCGTGGCTCACGCCGTGGTACGCGTCGACCCCGAAGCCGACGGAGACGACGAGGCGTTCGGGACCGTTGATGCCGGCGAGAGCGGCCACGCTCGTCAGATCCTCCTCCGGCGTCCCCAGCCCGGACTCGTCGCCGCGCATCAGGATGTCGGTGCCGCCGTCGACGAGGACCACGGCATCGATCTCGTACCGCTCGATGAGCGCCCGGTACGCCGCGCGGAGCGGCTGCACGCCGACGCGGGCGAACGCGTGCACGGTGCACCGATAGCCGTGCAGGGCCAGCCACTGGGCGAGGGTCCGCTCGGGGAAGTACGTCTGGTGCGGTGCGGACTCCGGAGTGATCTCGGCGACGTCGGGCGCGAGCCAGGCGTCCAGGGGCAGACCTTCCACGGCGCTGAACGTGAGGTTGGCCAGGTGGACCGTCTTGCCCTGGTGGATGAGGGACAGAGCGATCGGCAGCCCCGCGTAGACGTCGAAACCACCGCCGGCGCCCGCGACGAGAACGCGCTCCGCTGATGCGAGTCGGGCGAAGAGCGGGTTGGTGTGCAGCGCCGTCATGGTGATCATTGTGCCGGGGCGCTGCGGGCGGACGGTACGGAATATGACGACCGGGGCATGACCAGCGCACTGTCGCACCGGTGGATGCACTCCTGTCGACGGGGAACGGCCTCATGGTCCGGGCCGTACGATGGCGCGGTGCTGGTCAAGTGGATTCGCTGCACCGTGGTGGACCGTCGAGGGTTCGAGCGGGGGCAGCGGAAATGGGCGGGGCTGCTGGGTGAGCCGGGATTCCGGGGGCAGGGCGGCGGTTGGAGCCGGATACGGCCCGACGTTGCCCACGTGTTCGCCTTCTGGGAGAGCCGCCCCTTCTACGACTCGTTCATGGCGCGGTCCCACGACCGGCTGGCGGCCGGGCAGTCGGGCACGTACAAGGACATCCAGGCCAAGCTCTTCGACTACCGCTTCGACGTGAAGACGGGCTTCGAGCCGCGCTTCACGGACGCGGACGTGGTGCGGGTCGCGCACTGCCGTGTCCGCGAGGAGCGGGTCGAGCACTTCTCGCTCATGCAGGAGAAGGTGTGGAATCCGGCGATGGCCGGGTCGCCGGGGATGGTGCGGGGGCTGTTCGGCGAGGCGCCGGGGAACGAGTTCTTGGTGCTGTCCATGTGGTTGGCCGCTGCGGAGCACGGCAAGTACCGCAGGGAGCGCATCGAGCGGCTGCTCCTGCGCGCGCAGACCGAGGCGGATGTCTCCGCACTGGCCGGGGACGTCGTGGACCTGGAGCGGTCCTGGACCGTCTGATCAGGCTCTCGCGTCTCCCGGTGCTTCGGCGGATGCCGACGCCGATCGGCGTGCCGAGAAGACACCGGCGCGAAGAGCCGCGATCGCCGCTGCGGCCGACCGGTCGGCGAGAGCCCGGTCGACCGGCTCGCGGGTGATGAAGAGCCGGAAGAACAACGGTGCGGACACGGCGCGCACGACGTCGCCCGCATCGGTGTCCGCGGGTGCCTCGCCCCGGGCGACCGCTCTCTCGACGACAACGGCCGACCGTCTGAATCGCTCCCTGCAGAAAGCGTGCAGAGCATCGGCCGCGCGCCGGGACCGGAAGGCCGCCGCGATGAACGCGGCAGGCGCCGCAACCGCCGCCGGGTCGTCGAAGGATTCGGCGACCTCCCGGGCCAGTGAATGGAGATCTCCTTCCAGAGTGCCGGTGTCGGGCGGGGTCCACCTGTCCTCCCCGGCGAGGTCGAGCGCATCGGCCACCAGCCCGTCGACGCCTCCCCACCGGCGGTAGAGCGTTGTCTTGTGCACTCCCGCGTGCTCGGCGACGTATTCGACAGTGAGCCCCGGATAACCGTGCTCGCCGAGGCCGGTCAGGACGGCATCCCGGACGGCTGCTCGGGTGCGGGCGGTGCGGCCACCGGGGCGCTGGGTGCCCGGGGCCGGTGTCTCGTCGTTCAATTGCCACTCCAGTTGCGTTAGTGGTCTCCATCGTGGCACACGCATGCGTAATGCGACAAGGGTTGCGTCAAGTGGATGATGGTGTCCCGCTGCTTCGGTCCCGGCAAGGCCCGGCACGTCCGGCAGCTGCGGCGGCGTATCGGCGGGCGGATGTGCCGGCTGGACTCGGGCCGGCTCCTCGGCCGCCGACAGGCGGGCCTAGGGTCGTCCCATGGCACGACCGCGACGCATCGTCCTTGTCCGGCACGGGGAATCGGTGGGCAACGCCGACGACACGGTCTACGAGCGCGAGCCCGATCACGCGCTCCACCTCACGGAGCTCGGGCGGACACAGGCGGAGGAGACCGGGGCGCGGCTTCGTGACCTCTTCGGTCGCGAGCGGGTCAGCGTCTACGTGTCTCCCTACCGCCGGACCCACGAGACCTTTCAGGCGTTCGGGCTCGATCCGGAGCTTGTGCGGGTCCGGGAGGAGCCGAGGCTCAGGGAGCAGGACTGGGGCAACTGGCAGGACAGGGACGACGTCCGACTGCAGAAGGCCTACCGCGACGCGTACGGCCACTTCTTCTACCGCTTCGCGCAAGGCGAGTCCGGAGCCGACGTGTACGACCGTGTCGGGGCGTTCCTGGAGAGCCTGCACCGCAGCTTCGAGGCGCCCGACCATCCGCCCAACGTCCTGCTGGTCACCCACGGACTGACCATGCGGCTGTTCTGTATGCGCTGGTTCCACTGGTCGGTGGCGGAATTCGAGTCACTCGCCAATCCGGGCAACGGGGAGACCCGGATACTGCAGCTGTGCGAGGACGGGCGCTACGCGCTGGACCGCCCGTTCGAGCGCTGGCGAACCCCGGAGCCGTACGGCGTCACCGGTTAGAGTGGCAGGAAGATGACCGCTGACTCCTCTCGCGACCGGCGCTTCGCACGCGCCCTGGACAGCCTGCGCGGACTGTCCGTGGGAGACGCCCTGGGCTCCCAGTTCTTCGTTCCTTCCAACTATCCCCTGCTGAAGCGGCGCGAGCTGCCGCCCGCCGACTGGCAGTGGACCGACGACACCGAGATGGCCTGCTCCGTGCTGGCGGTGCTCGTCGAGCACCATCGCGTGGACCAGGACGCACTGGCCCGCTCGTTCGCGGAACACCATGACTTCGACCGCGGTTACGGCCCGGCCGTCAACCGGATGCTCCGGCTGATCAGGGAGGGGGGAGACTGGCGGGAACTCGCCGCCGCTCTCTTCAAGGGCCAGGGATCATGGGGCAACGGCTCGGCGATGAGGATCGCTCCGCTCGGAGCCTGGTACGCGGACGATCCCGAGCAGGCGACCCATCAGGCCGAGATCTCCTCCTACACCACGCACCAGCACCGCGAGGCGGTCGTCGGCGCCATGGCGGTGGCGGCAGCAGCCGCGCTGGCCGCTGATCCCGGCGGACCGCCGGAGCCGGCGGAGCTTCTGGACGGGGTGATCGCTCTGGTCCCCCGCAGTGCTGTCGGGGCGGGGCTGCGACGGGCGCGGGACATGCTCGACTACGACGACGCAGGCACCGTGGCCGCCGTGCTCGGCAGTGGCCGGCGTACCAGCGCCCATGACACCGTGCCGTTCGCGCTCTGGTCCGCCGCCAGGTCCCTCGGGGACTTCGAGCGGGCCTTCTGGACGACGGCCCAGGTCGGCGGGGACGTCGACACCACCTGCGCGATCGCCTGCGGAGTGGTCGCGGCGGGCAAGGGGGGCCGGCCCCCCGCGCACTGGCTGGAGCGGACGGAAGCGCTCCCGGACTGGCTGCCGGAAGGGCCGGGCTGACCGGTCCCGGTCGCACCTGTCGGTACCGGCCGTCCGACACGGCCCGTACCCGGCGACCAGGACCGGTTGGGTGGCGGGCTAGCCCGCGTGTGCGCCGGGGCCGGCCGCGCCGCTCAGCGCCTCGAGGTCGCTCTTGCGGACCCGGATGACGGCGACGGCGGCCAGGACCGCGAGCCCGACCAGGCCCACCCCGGCCCAGAAGGCGGTGGATATCCCCTCGGCGAGCACCTGGTGCCCCCACGGCGGCGGAAGCTCCCGCGTCGTGGCGAACGCCTCCTTCTGGGCGGGAGTCGACTCGGCGAGGAATGAGGGGAGCTGCCGCTCGCCTTCGGCCCGGCCGGAGGTCCCGAAGACGGTCATGAGGATCGACAACCCGAGGGAGCCGCCGACCATCTGTGTCGCGTTGAGCAGACTCGAGGCAGCGCCCGACTCGTGCTGCGCCACGCCCGACACGGCCGTCAGCGTCGCGGTGACGAAGACGAGACCCATGCCGAAGCCGAACAGCAGCATCGGACCCAGGATCCCTCCGAGGTAGGACGTGTCCGGGCTCATCGCGGTCAGCCACGCCATGCCGCCGCCGGTGAGGACGGCGCCGCCGACCAGGAACGGCTTGGGTCCGAGGACGGGCAGCAGCTTGGAGGAGATCCCGGCGGCGGTCACGATCATCACGGTGACCGGCAGGAAGGCCAGCCCGGAGGTGATGGGGCTGTATCCGAGCACGTTCTGGACGAAGAGCACGATGAAGAAGAACATCCCGAACATGGCAGCCGAGAGGCTCATCATGATCAGGTAGGTGCCCGAGCGATTGCGGTCGGCGAACATGCGCAGGGGCGTGATCGGCTCCTTGGCCCTGCGCTCGATCAGGACGAACGAGGTGAGCAGGACGGCGGCCACGCCGAACGCGCCCAGGGTCAGCTCGTCGCGCCATCCGTCCTCGGACGCCCTGATGAAGCCGTAGACCAGCGACGCCATGCCCACCGTCGAGGTGAGCGCGCCGGAGACGTCGAACCGGCCGGAATGGCGTTCGGACTCATTGATGAAGACCGGAGCGAGGAGCGCGATCAGGACACCGATGGGCAGGTTCACGTAGAACACCCAGCGCCAGTCGAGCCACTCGGTGAGCATGCCGCCCGCCAGCAGGCCTATGGCGGCGCCGCTGGCCGACACGGCCGCGAAAATTCCGAACGCGCGGTTGCGTTCCGGGCCTTCCCGGAAGGTGGTGGTGATGAGGGCGAGCGCGGTGGGGGAGGCGATGGCGCCGCCCACACCCTGGAGGGCGCGTGCGGCCAGCATCTGCCACGGCTCCTGGGCGATTCCGCAGAGCAGCGAGGCGACGGTGAACAGGAGTACGCCGGACACGAAGACACGGCGCCGGCCGAGGATGTCACCCGCCCTGCCGCCGAGCAGCAGCAGACCGCCGAAGGTGAGCGTGTAGGCGTTCACCACCCATGAGAGCTGGGTCGTGGTGAACTCGAGCGCTCCTTGGATGTGCGGGAGCGCGATGTTCACAATCGTGGTGTCGAGGACCACCATGAGCTGGAGAGCCGCGATCACCGCGAGAGCGATCCCTGGGCGACCCTGCCGCCGGGCCGCTCCGGGTTTGTCTGGAGCCGTCAACTGAGAGGTTGTCACGTCTAGTCCCCCACACATGAGTTAGTGAACGAAGCCGTTCACTTTGCCGTCAACCGTAGAGAATCCCCGTCAGTGAACGCAAGCGTTCACTAGGCCTCCAGTCCCCAACGGAGAGAAAACGATGGCCACTTCGCGCTGCTCCCCTGGTGCGCAGGTCCCAAAGGTCCCCCTGCGCCGGCGAGGGCTCGTACTGGAACGAGCGATCCTGGAAGCCGCGCTGGAGCAGCTCAGCACGGTCGGCTGGGGCGGGCTCACGATGGAAGGCGTCGCCGCCGGCGCCCAGACCGGCAAGGCTGCCGTCTACCGCCGTTGGCCGTCGAAGGAGGATCTGGTCGCGGACGCGCTGGAAGCGGGGCTGCCGACGCTGGACGAGGCCGCCGACCACGGCGGCATTCGCGAGGACCTCTACCAGCTCTGCCGCCGAGTACGGGACGCCATGTTCTCCCGCTCGGGCATCGCGCTGCGATCAGTGCTTCACGAGTGCGACACCGCCTCCGCCGAACGCTTCCACGGAGTGATCGTGAACCGCGTCGTCGAACCGTCCAACCGCCTGTTCCGGGAGGTGGTCCGCCGCGGGGTCGCCCGGGGCGACGTGCGAGCCGACGCCACGTGTGACCTGGTGTTCGACGTCATCCCCGGCTTGCTGATGTACCGCTCGAAAGTGTGCGGAAGCGAATGGCCGGACGAGGACATCGCCCAGATGATCGACCAGGTCATGGTGCCGCTATTGAGGCCGGACACCCGCTGACCGACGGTGCGAGGACTCCGACGGGAATCCGGGTGTCGCAGGGCCCGCCCGGCGGCGTACGCTTGCTGGCGCCATGCCGTACGAACCACCTACTCACTCAGTCGAGCGCTCGATCCGGGCGACCACAGGCGCCAAGATCGTCGCAGGCATCGACGAGGTCGGCCGTGGGGCATGGGCAGGGCCGGTGACCGTCTGTGCGGCGATCACCGGACTGCGCAGACCGCCCGCCGGGCTCACCGACTCCAAGCTCATCACCCCGAAGCGCCGTACGGAGCTGGCGGGCGAGTTGGAGTCCTGGGTCACGGCCCACGCTCTCGGTCATGCCTCGCCGGAGGAGATCGACGACCTCGGAATGACCGCTGCCCTGCGGCTCGCCGCGGTCCGGGCTCTCGACGGTCTGCCGGTGCGCCCCGACGCCGTCATCCTCGACGGCAAGCACGACTACCTCGGAGTGCCCTGGCGGGTGCGGACGGTGATCAAAGGCGATCAGTCGTGCGTTTCCGTGGCCGCGGCATCGGTGATAGCCAAGGTACGCAGGGACGCCATGATGGCTGACCTGCAGGAGGAGTTCGCCGTTTTCGGCTTCGCCGAGAACGCCGGATATCCCTCACCCGTGCACAAGGCGGCTCTGAGGGACCTGGGGCCCACCCCCTATCACCGGCTCTCCTGGGCCTACCTGGACGCGCTGCCCAAGTGGCGGCACCTCAAGAAGGTCCGCCTCTCCCCGGAGGCGGCCGCACTGGAAGACGGGGGCCAGCTCGGCTTCGACTTCTGACCCCGCCCTGCCAACAGCCGGGTCGCACTTTTGTGCCCACCCGCCGATGCTGTCGGCACGGGCATTTGATAGACATCCACCCATGCCTCTCATCCCCGAGGAGCCTCAGATTCACGAGAGCGCCCAGGGTCCCCGCGTGGCAGCGGCCGCAGGCCGTCCCACGCCGACCCCTCGTCCCGTACCCGGTCCGCGTTCCGCGGCCTCGCCGCGTCCCGGACACCCGGGACCTGGTCCGGCCAGGCCCGCGCCCCCTGCCCAGCGCCCGTCGGCGGCCGCGGGGAAGCCCCAGCCGCCCCGGAAGGAGAATCGTTCCGGGCCGCAGATCCAGCTGATCCCCGCTCCGGCGGACGGCGCGCTGGACGCCGCCGGCGAGGCGGTCGACCTGCTGCTCGACTCCGGCCGCGCGCCCGGCGACATCCTGGTCCTCACCACCGGCGACCTGCATCCGTGGGCGGCTCACGAGCTTTCCTTCGGCGAGCCCGCCTACTGGGCACAGCACGATGCCCGTGACGACGTGTTCTACGCGGCCGCGGCCTCGGTGGAACGGGCATCCGCCCGCCCCGTCGTGGTCGTCGCGGTGAACGGGGGCGACGACTCGGCGGCCCGAGCGCTGCCCGCGGCCATGACCAAGGCCTCCGCACTCCTGATCGTGTGCGGTGACCCGAAGAGGATCAACAGCGCCCTCGGCGCAGGCGTTTGACACCGCTCAGCGGTCGCGGACCGAAGGTCCGGTCGTGACCCGGCTGCCCTGACCACGGGCAGCCGGTGGATGACCCGGTCAGCGAGCAGCGGTGCGCCGCAGCGCGTCCACTGCTCCGCCGGCCGTGCGCAGCGCAGCGGGCTCGGCCTCGACCCCGGCATCGGCCAGAGAGCCCGGCGCCGACGTCGAGTGGGGCTGTCGGCCACCGCGCCCTTCACCCAGCACCTGCCAGCCGCCACGCGTCAGAGTGATGTACGCGCCGCAGCGCAGCCCGTGCAGCGTGCAGGCGTCACGCAGCCCCCACATCCAGGCCCCGTCCTCCTCCGTCCAACGCTCGTCGCCCTCACGGCAGTAGAGCAGGACTGCGGTGCGCACCGGTGTGCGGCGGCGCAGGTCGTGCGGGATGACGCGACGCAGATGGGCGAGCAGCGCATTGCGGAACTCCCAGCCGTCCACCGGAAACGAACACCGGGAGAACGAGGCGCTCGCGGCCAGCCGCTCCTCGTGATCGAGCACGGCGACGACAGCGGTCGCCGGCGCCGGGCGGTGCCGGGCATGCAACCCACTGACCACCTCGCGCGGATTGCGCAGCAGTGGGATTCCTGCCGCCGCCCACTCGGCGGGCTCCAGCAGTCGGGCGAGGCGACTGGCCGAGTTGGCCGAAGCGGTGATCGAGGTGGCTGCGGACGAAGCGAATCCGAAGGTCACAGTCCTCCCTTCGCATACGCGCCCACAGTGCGGGCAGGGTCGGGTGAGGGCGCACCGCGACAGGGCCCTCAGAGCCGAACAGGCCTGCGCGGGGAGCAGTTCAATTCTTCCTGGCGCGTGAGGATGCGGCAACGAGCAATTTGGCGTGACCGACGGGAATCGGCGGGTATGAGGCTCATATCCTTCCCTTCTTCCTGACTTCCACGCGCGCCCGCCCCGTCCTCGTCAGGACTGAACGGCAAGGACCAGTGGAAACACGCCCTTTGCTCCCGCGCGGCGCAGCAGCCGGGTGGCCACCGCCAGTGTCCAGCCGCTGTCCGAGAAGTCGTCGATCAGCAGCACGGGGCCGTCGACGCCTGACACGGCCTGTGCCAGCTCCGGTGGCACCACGAACGCCTCATGCAGGGCGCGGACCCGCTGGGCGCTGTTCGTACGGGAGAAGCGCGAATCCAGAGCTTCCGGCGCGTACTCGACGGAACCGAGCAGGGGCATCCGCCCGACCTCGGCGATGCGGCTGCCGAGCGAGCCGATCAGCCCGGGCCGTGAACGGGAGGCGATGGTCACGACCCCCGCCGGCCGCGCAGGAGCGTCGTCGGCACCGGAAGCCCAGCCGCCCGGGCCCTTGGCCCAGTCGGCGAGCACGGTGACCACCGCGCCGACCATGTCGTCGGGGACCGGAGAGTCCGGCGCCTGGGGCGAGAGCATGGGACGCAGGCGATTGCCCCAGCCGATGTCCGACAGGCGCCCGAGCGCCCGTCCCGTGAAGGCCTGTTCGCTTTCGGGGATACGGCCCTTGAGGTTCACACCCACGGCCGGCAGACCCGTGGGCCACATCTTCCGCGGCTCCAGGTCCACGCCGGGCCGGCCCAGTTCCCCACGTGCCGCGTCCAGCGCGCCCGCGGACACCTTGTCGCTGAACCGCGCGCCGGAGCAGTTGTCGCAGCGGCCGCACCGCGAGGCTTCCTCGTCGTCCAGCGTCGTCCTCAGGAACTCCATCCGGCAGCCGGTGGAGCGGACGTAGTCCCGCATCGCCTGCTGCTCGGCCTCGCGCTGCCGGGCCACCCAGGCGTACCGCTCCGCATCGTAGGTCCACGGCTGACCGGTCGTCGTCCAGCCGCCCTTGACCCGGCGCACGGCACCGTCCACGTCCAGCACCTTCAGCATGGTCTCCAGCCGCGTGCGCCGGAGCTCGACCAACGGTTCCAGCGCGGGCAGCGAGAGCGGCCGGTCGGCCCGGGCGAGGACATCCAGCGTGCGCCGCACCAGTTCCTCGGGCGGGAACGCGACCGAGGCGAAGTACTGCCAGATCGCCTCGTCCTCCTTGCCGGGCAGCAGCAGCACTTCCGCGTGCTCCACCCCGCGGCCTGCCCGGCCCACCTGCTGGTAGTAGGCGATGGGGGAGGAGGGGGAACCCAGGTGCACGACGAATCCGAGGTCGGGCTTGTCGAAGCCCATCCCCAGCGCCGACGTCGCGACGAGCGCCTTCACGCGGTTGGAGAGGAGGTCGTCCTCGGCCTGCTGGCGATCGGCGTTCTCCGTGCGGCCGGTGTAGGAGGCCACGGTGTGACCGCACTGGCGCAGATATGCCGTCACTTCCTCGGCCGCGGCCACCGTCAGCGTGTAGATGATCCCGGAGCCTGGCAGCTCACCGAGGTGATCGGCGAGCCAGCCGAGACGGTGGGCGGCGTCGGGAAGCTGCAGCACGCTCAGGCTGAGGCTCTCCCGGTCCAGGGGGCCTCGCAGCACCAGAGCGTCGGTGCCCGCACCGGTGCCCAGCTGCTCGGCGACATCCGCCGTCACCCGGGCATTGGCCGTGGCGGTCGTCGCGAGCACCGGAACGCCTGTCGGCAGGTCCGCGAGCATGGTGCGCAGCCGACGGTAGTCCGGCCGGAAGTCGTGGCCCCAGTCGGAGATGCAGTGCGCCTCGTCCACCACCAGCAGACCGGTCGCCGCCGCGAGCCGGGGCAGGACCTGGTCGCGGAAGTCCGGATTGTTCAGCCGCTCAGGACTCACCAGCAGCACGTCCACCTCTCCCGCCGCGATCTCGGCCTGGACGGACTCCCACTCCTCCGTGTTGGAGGAATTGATCGTGCGGGCCCGGATGCCTGCCCGGGCCGCTGCCTCGACCTGGTTGCGCATGAGCGCCAGCAGCGGTGAGACGATCACGGTGGGTCCGCTCCCGGCCGCCCTCAGCAGCGACGTGGCGACGAAGTAGACGGCGGACTTGCCCCAGCCGGTGCGCTGGACGACCAGGGCCCGGCGCTTGTCGGCAACGAGCGCCTCGATCGCCCGCCACTGGTCCTCGCGCAGGCGTGCGGAGCCCGAAGGGTCACTGACGAGTCGTGCGAGTACGGCATCGGCGGCGGCCCTGAGCTCCGCACGGTCTGCGTTGGTCATGCCCCCATGCAACCCGATGGCACCGACAAAGCGCGAACGAGTCCGCCGTCCTGTGGATAACGTTTTCCACAGGGGTCGCGGCCGGTCGCTCGTCCGCGAGACGGTCCTGCCATGAACAAGCACCACGACTTCGCCGCCGGATCCGCCGACGAGCAGCAGATCACCCTGCGCAGTCCGGCCGAACTGGCCGATGCCCTCCCGTACATGATGGGCTTCCATCCGAGCGACTCGATCGTGCTGGTCGCCCTGCACGGAGGACGGGGACGGTTCGGCGGCCGACTCAGGCTCGGCATCCCCCGATCCTCCCGCGAATGGGAGCCGGTGGCGCAGCAGCTCGCCGAGTGCCTGATCCACGGCAGCGAGCGCCGCGGGCCCCGGCCCGACGGGATCGTCGTCTTCCTCTGCCAGGAACCAGCCGAGGACGAGAGCGGACTGCGGGTGATGGAGCGGCTCCGCCCGCTCGCCCAGCGGCTGCGCACCGCCTGCGGGGCGCTCGACGTGCCCGTGTACGAGGCGCTGTGCATCTCCGACGGCCGCTTCTGGTCCTACTGCTGTCCCGACGCGCGGTGTTGCCCGCCCGACGGGACGCCGCTCGCTCTCCCCGGCACCTCGGTGATGGCCGCGGCCGCCGCCTACGCAGGCATCCAAGTGCGGGGCAGCCTGCGGGAGATGGAGGCTCGGCTGATGCCCCGGACCGATGAGGAGGCAGCGGAGCAGCAGCGGGCCCTCGACCAGGCCGGCGCAGCCCTCGTCCCCCGGATCCTGGACGAGCAGGGAAGGCGGCGCCTGGCGGCGGAGACCCTGGAGCTGGCCAGACGCGTGCTGGACCGGCTGGCGCGGACTCCCCGGACACCGCAGGCCGCCGCATCGGGCGAGGGTGACGCGGCGGACGACCGGCTCGTCTCCCACCAGGAGGCAGCCGAACTGATCCTCGGCCTTCAGGACCGCCGGACCCGGGACCGCGCGGCCCAGTGGATGGAGGGCCCCGACGCCGCTCCCGCGCTCCGGCTGTGGCGCGCTCTGTCCCGGCGCTGTGTCGGGAGTTACGACAGCCATGCCGCCGCGCCCCTGACTCTCGCCGGGTGGGTGTCGTGGTCCCTCGGCGACGAGCCCGCGGCCCGGGTCGCCCTCGGCCTCGCGCTGCGCGCGGACCCCGGGTACGTCTTCGCGCGCCTGCTCCACCAGGCCTGCAACGAGGGTCTCGACCCCGAGACGTTGCGGCACTGTCTGCGTCAGGAACAGGACTGGCCGACGCCGGGCGGCGCTGTGGCTGTCGGTGCCGCGGCAGCGGGAGACCGTCCAGCCGGTGATCGACGGGTCGTCTCCGACGGGCAGCCATCGGCCGATCACCCGACGGGCCCGGCGGCCGCCGGGCAGGAGCGGCTTCGGCACCGTCGGCGCCGCGCCCGGGTTCGATCTGCGGCCCGGGCGGCCCGAGGGCCGGGTGCCGTCTCCCGTCACCGCCCCGACTCCCCAGGCACCCCGGTGCGCGTGGGCAGGCGCAGTGGGCGCGGCAGCAGGAGCGGGCGATGACGCATGTGACCGAACGGCAGCCGACCGGGCACGTGGCGGCGGAGAAACCGGTGCCGCACCTCAGGAAGGGTGTGTTTATCGTCAGGCAGACGACTATGATCGCGGCATGTCTCCCTACGACCCGTCGGCCTTTCCGCCCTTTGCTGTCACCGTCGACCTGGTCGTGCTCACCGTGCGTCGCCACGCCCTCTGTGCGCTGGTCGTGCGTCGAGGTGAGCCGCCGTTCCAGGGGCGATGGGCGCTGCCCGGAGGATTCGTACGGGCGGACGAGGACCTGGCGGCCGCGGCGGCGCGTGAGCTCTCCGAGGAGACCGGTCTGTGCGCCCATGACCCCGCGTCCCCGGCGCCGGCCAACGGGGCCCACCTGGAGCAGCTCGCCACCTACGGAGACCCCAAGCGCGACCCGCGGATGCGTGTGGTCAGCGTCGCGCACCTCGTTCTCGCACCCGACCTGCCGGCCCCCCGCGCCGGCGGCGACGCCAACAGCGCCCGCTGGGCCCCCGTGGAGGAGCTGCTGGGCCAGGAGCACGGTTTCGCGGGCGAGGACGAGCAGCAGGGCCCGCTCGCCTTCGATCACGCGCTGATCCTGGCGGACGGTGTGGAGCGCGCCCGTTCCAAGATCGAGTACTCCTCGCTGGCCACGGCCTTCTGCCCGCCGGAGTTCACGGTCGGCGAGCTGCGCCGGGTGTACGAGGCCGTGTGGGGTGTGGCCCTCGACCCGCGCAACTTCCACCGCAAGGTGACCGGTACGCCAGGCTTCCTGGTGCCTGCGGGCGGCACGACCACCCGGCAGGGAGGCCGTCCCGCCCAGCTGTTCCGGGCCGGCGGGGCCACTCTGCTCAACCCGCCCATGCTGCGCCCCGAGGTCTGATCCCGTGTCCGGCCGCCGCCTGCCGCGGCCTCCGGAGCCGGGCTGACCGGTGCTCCGTCGTCGGCGAGAGTTCCGCACCCCGCGCTGGCCGCGCTCCAGGGGAACGAGCCCTGTCGGGCAGGGCTTGCTGCCGGTGCAGCTCGCGGTGACCGCGGCCGTAGCCCAGGTGATCGCGACGGCAGTGGTGGCGGCCGACGTGCAGACCCTGCGTCTTGTCCACGGCGGCGACTTGGGAGCCGGGCCGAGCGAAACAGCTGTTGCTCGTGGTGGGTTGCGTGGGCCGCTGCCTGAGCCGCGCTGTGCGCAGCGGGCCCTGCCTCACAAGGCGGATCGGTAGCCGGCAGCGGCCCTTCAGGTGATCCGACAATCTGGGGGAGAGGCACTGGTGTTGTCGTTGTCGGCCCTCATCTGCGCGTATCTGTTCATGGCGGTTCGACGCGGTGCCTCTTGGTGATCAAGGCCGATCGCTCGGGCGCCGACTGCCCGCAACTCCCTTGAGACTGCCCGATTCCTTACGATAAGGCGTCAATTGCGGTGTGAGCGCCGATCACCCTTTCGTGTGCTTTTCACCAAAGACCTCAAGGGGGTCGGAAGCGGAGCCGACAAAGGATGCGTGAGTACCCTTGCGCACACCATGATGACCGCCGCCCGCCCCTCCGAGACCGGCCTCGCAGGCCCGGGCGAACTCGACCGATATCCCTACGCGGAGTCGCCGGGCGTCGACCGCGTCGCTCCTCCCTCCTGGGAGGGAGGGGACGCGGAGCTGGGCCGGGTCGCCCGCCGTGCGGCAGGCAGCCGCGGCCGCGGTCTGCACGGTCAACTCGTCCAGCAGCTCGGCCAGATGATCGTCTCCGGTGACCTCGGTGCCGATCGTCCGCTCGTCCCCGAGGAGATCGGCCAGCGTTTCGAGGTCTCCCGCACCGTCGTCCGCGAGTCCCTGCGCGTCCTCGAGGCCAAGGGTCTCGTCAGCGCCCGCCCCAATGTCGGCACTCGCGTGCGCCCGGTGAGCGACTGGAACCTGCTCGACCCCGACATCATCGAGTGGCGCGCCTTCGGCCCCCAGCGCGACGACCAGCGACGGGAGCTGAACGAGCTGCGCTGGACCATCGAGCCGCTCGCCGCCCGCCTCGCGGCCGGGCACGGCCGTGACGACGTCCAGCAGCGGCTGGCCGACATGGTCGAGATCATGGGGCATGCCCTGACCCAAGGTGACGGGCTCACCTTTTCGCGGGCGGATGCCGAGTTCCACTCCCTGCTGATCCAGCTCGCCGGCAACCGCATGCTGGAGCACCTGTCGGGAATCGTTTCCGCCGCCCTCCAGGTGTCCGGCGGGCCGGTCACGGGCTGTGATCGCCCGACCGAAGCCGCAGTGGCCCAGCATGCCCGAATCGCCGAAGCGCTGGCCTCGGGCGACTCGCAGGCCGCCGAATCGGCCATGCGGCAACTGCTCACGGTTCACCCGGAAGCGGAACGAGTGGTTCCCGCCCCGCGCGAGCACTGACCGCCGGAGCGGTCGGGAGTGCGGAGGTGTACGCCCAGCGTGTCGCCGGATTCCGCCGGGATCCGGGGACACGCTGTGCGGCTAACGCCTCATATGGCCGTTTCATGGCATATGCGGTGTGACTCGGGCCACGCGGATTGGGCGTAACGCTCCTCGAAACCGTGCGATGACCTAAGAGGTGACAGCCGAGGAGGGGAATACAGCTGCCGTGGACGGCGCTGTGACAGCTCCGAGGTTCCGCCCGCGCCACCGGTACATCCGCAGCCCGGTGGTCGTCGGCTCCGGCCCGATCATGGGCGGGGCCGGAAGCCGTTTTCCATCGTTCCGAGAGGTTGTTCGTGTCGGCCAGCACATCCCGTACGCTCCCGCCGGAGATCGCCGAGTCCGAGTCTGTGATGGCGCTCATCGAGCGGGGAAAGGCTGATGGGCAGATCGCCGGCGATGACGTGCGTCGGGCCTTCGAGGCTGACCAGATTCCGCCAACCCAGTGGAAGAATGTTCTGCGCAGCCTCAACCAGATCCTCGAGGAAGAGGGTGTGACGCTGATGGTCAGTGCAGCGGAGTCGCCGAAGCGCGCCCGCAAGAGCGTCGCAGCGAAGAGCCCGGCAAAGCGCACCGCCACCAAGACCGTCGCTGCCAAGACGGCTCCGGCGAAGACCGTCGCCGCGACCGCGGCGCCGTCGCCCGAGTCCGTCGACGTCACGGCGGAGGAGTCGGCGGCCGTCGCGCCCGCCAAGAAGGCCGCCGCCAAGAAGACGGCGGCCAAGAAGACCGCGGCGAAGAAGACGGTCGCCAAGAAGACCGCGACCAAGAAGACCGCGGGCAAGAAGGACGACGAGATCGTCGAGGGCGAAGAGCTGCTCGACGAGGTCCAGCCCGGCGGCAAGGTCGACGAAGAGGAGACCGAGGGCGAGAGCAAGGGCTTCGTCCTCTCCGACGACGACGAGGACGACGCGCCCGCTCAGCAGGTCGCCGTCGCCGGTGCCACCGCCGACCCGGTCAAGGACTACCTCAAGCAGATCGGCAAGGTCCCGCTGCTCAACGCCGAGCAGGAGGTCGAGCTCGCCAAGCGCATCGAGGCGGGCCTGTTCGCCGAGGACAAGCTCGCGAACTCGGACAAGCTCGCCCCCAAGCTCAAGCGTGAGCTGGAGATCATCGCCGAGGACGGCCGCCGCGCCAAGAACCACCTGCTGGAGGCCAACCTCCGGCTGGTCGTCTCGCTGGCCAAGCGCTACACCGGTCGCGGCATGCTCTTCCTGGACCTGATCCAGGAGGGCAACCTCGGTCTGATCCGTGCCGTCGAGAAGTTCGACTACACCAAGGGCTACAAGTTCTCCACGTACGCCACCTGGTGGATCCGTCAGGCCATCACCCGCGCCATGGCCGACCAGGCCCGCACCATCCGCATCCCGGTGCACATGGTCGAGGTCATCAACAAGCTCGCTCGGGTGCAGCGCCAGATGCTCCAGGACCTGGGCCGCGAGCCCACGCCGGAGGAGCTGGCCAAGGAGCTCGACATGACCCCCGAGAAGGTCATCGAGGTCCAGAAGTACGGCCGCGAGCCCATTTCGCTGCACACGCCGCTCGGCGAGGACGGCGACAGCGAGTTCGGTGACCTCATCGAGGACTCCGAGGCGGTCGTGCCGGCCGACGCGGTCAGCTTCACGCTTCTCCAGGAGCAGCTGCACTCGGTCCTCGACACGCTGTCCGAGCGTGAGGCGGGCGTCGTCTCGATGCGCTTCGGTCTCACCGACGGTCAGCCGAAGACCCTCGACGAGATCGGCAAGGTCTACGGCGTGACGCGTGAGCGCATCCGTCAGATCGAGTCCAAGACGATGTCGAAGCTGCGTCACCCGTCGCGCTCCCAGGTGCTCCGCGACTACCTCGACTAGGTCGTCGGCGCGCCCTGCGGCCAACGCCGTGGAAGGGCCCGGTCCCTCGTGGGACCGGGCCCTTCGCCATGTCCGGTTGTCGTGTCCAGGTTCCCTCGCGGGTGCGGTCGGCAGCCTCCTGGACCACTCTGGGTGCACAGGATTCACGCAGAGTCAGGAGGCCGTATGCGTCGTCCCACAGCCCGAGGACTGGCCGGGGTTCCGGCCCTCATCGCCGCCGCGGTCCTGGCGCCTCTGGTGATGCCCTCATCCGCGGCCGCCGACAGGGTGGTCGTCGGCGGCTTCGAGGTGAAGGCCGAAGAGAGTCCCTGGGTCGTCGCCCTCTCCAGCCGTGACCGGTTCGGCCCAACGCGGGCCGGGCAGTTCTGCGGGGGCGTCGTCGTGGCGCCCACGAAGGTGATGACCGCCGCCCACTGCCTCAGCCGGACCGTGCTGGGCAAGGAGGTGAGCGCCGTGCAGGACCTGCGCGTCATCTCCGGCCGGTCCGCGCTGGACGGGCGGGGCGGACGGGAGATCACCGTCCGCTCGAGTCACGTCTCGTCGGCGTACGACCCTGCCACCAACGGGGCCGACATGGCCCTCCTGACGCTTTCCGAGGCTCTACCGGCGGCGAACGTGCTCCCGGTCGCGAACGCAGGGGAAGACGTGTACACGCCCGGCACCGAGGCCACCGTGTACGGCTGGGGGGACACCACGGGCGGAGGCGGCTACGCGCCCACGCTGCGTGCGGCGCGCGTCTCCGTCCTGCCGGACGCGACCTGCGAGCGGGCCTACCAGGGCGGCCGCTACCTGAAGAACACCATGCTCTGCGCCGGGGCTCCGCAGGGCGGGCGGGACGCCTGCCAGGGTGACAGCGGCGGCCCGCTGATCGCCCGCGGGCGACTCATCGGCATCGTCTCGTGGGGCAGCGGCTGCGGCCGCCCCGACGCACCCGGGGTCTACACCCGGGTGTCGACCGTCGCCCCTCTGGTCACCGGGGGGAAGGTCCTGGTCGGCCCTTGACGGCTGCCGCGGCCGTCCCCGCGGTCACCGTATGAGAGCGGGCGGCCGCCCCCTGTGTCCAGGGGGCGGCCGCCCGATGCCGGTCCTCGACCGGCCCATGGCTCGTCGTGGATGCGAGGTCTCAGTGGTCCTCTTCGCCGGCGCCGGCCGGAACGGCCGTCAGTCGGTCCGTCTCATCCTGTATCTCCGCGGCGATCTTCTTGAGTTCCGGCTCGAACTTGCGTCCGTGGTGGGCGCAGAAGAGCAGTTCACCGCCGCTGATCAGGACGACGCGCAGGTACGCCTGGGCGCCGCAGCGGTCGCAACGGTCAGCGGCCGTCAGCGGGCTCGCGGGGGTCAGAACAGTAGTCACGTCGCCTCTTCTCTAGCTCGACGAGCTGTCGTACCAGGTGCAACATCCAACCAGCCCGAAAACGTTCCCGCTCGGGGCTTTCCCTCGAATTTTTTTCCGAGGCGGCTGTCTGCTGCCGGTTGGCGGCGAATGAGCCGTATTGCTTCGCTCTACGGATTTCGCGTTGCTTGTCTCGTTTGGCCCTCCCGGCTGGGTTGCCGGTTGTTCATGAGGACGTGCCCGGAGCCTAAATGGTTCATGCCTGGAAGGGAACGTGATGTGCACGTCACCCCATCGAGGGATCGAACATGCATGCGATGCTGGACTAGCATGAGAAATCACGAGGGTGGCGTTACATCGGCTCTACCAGGCCTCGGTACGCTCTGAGCGGCGACCGACGCCCGGGCCTTTACCCCACTTGGCCACATCTGAAATTCAGCGAGGAGCGAACCGCGTGACCGCCGAAACGTCCGTGCCGTCCACAGCGCTGCTGACCGCAGACCGTGACGGTTCCAACTACACCGCGCGGCACCTGCTCGTCCTGGAGGGCCTCGAAGCGGTCCGCAAGCGGCCCGGAATGTACATCGGGTCCACCGACAGCCGCGGCCTGATGCACTGCCTGTGGGAGATCATCGACAATTCCGTGGACGAGGCCCTCGGCGGCCACTGCGACCACATCGAGGTCATCCTTCACGAGGACGGGTCCGTCGAGGTCCGGGACAACGGCCGCGGCATCCCGGTCGACGTCGAGCCCAAGACCGGCCTGTCGGGCGTCGAGGTCGTGATGACCAAACTGCACGCCGGCGGCAAGTTCGGCGGCGGGTCGTACGCGGCCTCCGGCGGTCTGCACGGCGTGGGCGCCTCCGTGGTGAACGCGCTCTCCGCGCGCCTCGACGTCGAGGTGGACCGCGGCGGTGCCACCCACATGATCAGCTTCCGGCGCGGCGTGCCCGGCATCTTCACCGAGTCCGGCCCCGACGCCCCCTTCGATCCGGCCAACGGGCTCCTGAAGGGCAAGCGCGTGCCCAAGGCCCGCACCGGCACCCGCGTGCGGTACTGGGCGGACCGCCAGATCTTCCTCAAGGACGCCAGGCTCTCCCTGGAGACCCTCCACCAGCGTGCCCGGCAGACCGCCTTCCTCGTCCCCGGCCTCACCATCGTCGTGCACGACGAGCGCGGCCCGGCGGGTGGCGACGGCGAGGGCAAGAGCGTGGAGACGTTCCGCTTCGACGGCGGGATCAGCGAGTTCTGCGAGTACCTGGCGCAGGACAAGGCGGTCTGCGACGTGCTGCGCCTGAGCGGCCAGGGCACGTTCAAGGAGACCGTCCCCGTTCTCGACGACCGCGGCCACATGACCCCGACCGAGGTCACCCGCGAGCTCGGCGTCGACGTCGCCCTGCGCTGGGGCACGGGCTACGACACCACGGTCAGGTCGTTCGTCAACATCATCGCCACCCCCAAGGGCGGCACCCATGTCACCGGCTTCGAGCGCTCGGTGACCAGGACGGTCAACGAGGTCCTGCGCTCCACCAAGCTGCTGCGCGTCGCCGAGGACGACATCGTCAAGGACGACGCCCTGGAGGGCCTCACGGCGGTCGTGACCGTCAGGCTCGCCGAGCCCCAGTTCGAGGGCCAGACCAAGGAGGTGCTCGGCACCTCGGCCGCCAACCGGATCGTCGCGAACGTGGTCGCCAAGGAGCTCAAGGCCTTCCTGACCTCCACCAAGCGGGACGCGAAGGCCCAGGCCCGCGCCGTCCTGGAGAAGGCCGTCGCCGCTGCCCGTACACGCATCGCGGCCCGCCAGCACAAGGAGGCGCAGCGCCGCAAGACGGCCCTGGAGTCCTCGTCCCTGCCGGCCAAGCTCGCCGACTGCCGCAGTGACGACGTGGAGCGCAGCGAGCTCTTCATCGTCGAGGGGGACTCCGCGCTCGGCACGGCCAAGCTGGCGCGCAACAGCGAGTTCCAGGCGCTCCTGCCGATCCGCGGCAAGATCCTCAACGTCCAGAAGTCGTCCGTGTCGGACATGCTGAAGAACGCCGAGTGCGGCGCGATCATCCAGGTCATAGGTGCGGGTTCCGGCCGCACCTTCGACATCGACGCGGCGCGCTACGGCAAGGTCATCATGATGACGGACGCCGACGTCGACGGTTCCCACATCCGGACCCTGCTGCTCACGCTCTTCCAGCGGTACATGCGGCCGATGGTGGAGGCCGGCCGGGTGTTCGCCGCCGTTCCGCCGCTGCACCGGATCGAGCTGATCCAGCCGAAGAAGGGCCAGGACAAGTACATCTACACGTACTCGGACAACGAGCTGCGGCAGACGCTGCTCGAGTTCCAGCGCAAGGGCGTCCGGTTCAAGGACTCCATCCAGCGTTACAAGGGCCTCGGCGAGATGGACGCGGACCAGCTCGCGGAGACCACGATGGACCCGCGTCACCGGACCCTGCGCCGGATCAACATCGGTGACCTGGAAGCCTCCGAGCAGATCTTCGACCTGCTGATGGGCAACGAGGTCGCACCCCGCAAGGAGTTCATCACCAGCTCGGCGGCCACCCTCGACCGCTCCCGCATCGACGCCTGACGCCACCCGGGGGTGGAGACGGGCTCCACCCCCGCTTCCTCCCCGGCCCGCCCCTTTGTCGGCGCTGTCCATCCCTGTGCGCCGTGCGGCCGGTCTCTGTGCTGCCGGGCCACGTCGCCGCCAAGGCCACGTCCGGAAGGGCTCGTTCAGCCACCGGGGACGGGCATCACCTGATGGAGTGAAGAGCGCTGGGAGAAGAGTCCGAGATCTTCTCGCTTTGTCCATTCTTGTGCATGCGGGCCGAAAAGGTCCGCTGACAAGGAGAGTTGAGCGTGGACGAGAAGGAAGCGCAAGGCCCGCCGACGGCTCGGATCGCGGACCCGTGGTACGACGCGCCGACCTCCGGCTGGGGCAATACGGACGGCACCGGCGGGCGGGTCCCGGTGGCTGCGTCGGCGTCCGCGCGGCGGGCCGAGACCGGTCCGAGCGCTGCCGAGATCTATCTGGAGGTGCAGCGCAGCGCCGCCTTCCGGGAAGTGCGCCGTCGCTACCGGCGGTTCGTCGTGCCCGCCTCCCTCGCCTTCTTCCTGTGGTATCTCGCCTATGTGGTGGCCGCGACCACCGCACCTGAGCTCATGGCCCGGCCCGTCGCGGGTGCGGTCAACGTGGCGATGGTGGCAGGACTCGCCCAATTCCTCACCACGTTTCTGCTGACCTGGGCGTATGCCCGCCATGCCCGTCGGCGGCGGGACGGTGCCGCGCTCGAACTGCGCTGGGACACCCAGGAGATGACCCGGGGGGCGGGGCGTTGAGCGGCGACCACCAGGCCCTGGCGCTGCTCCTGTTCAGCGCGTTCGTCGCCGTCACCCTCTGCATCACGACATGGGTGAGCCGCCACAGGCACGGTTCGGCCGAGGAGTTCTACGCGGGCGGGCGGCTCTTCTCCCCGATGGAGAACGGTTTCGCCATCGCGGGCGACTACATGTCGGCCGCTTCCTTCCTCGGTATCTCCGGACTCATCGCCCTGTTCGGCTACGACGGAATGCTGTACTCCGTCGGGTTCCTGGTCGCCTGGCTCGTCGTTCTCTTCCTCGTCGCGGAACTGGTGCGCAACTGCGGCCGGTTCACTCTCGCCGACGTCGTCGCCTCCCGGATGAGGGAGCGACGGGTGCGCATCGCCTCGGGAACTTCCTCGGTCACCGTGTCCGTTCTCTATCTGGTGGCGCAGATGGTGGGAGCCGGGTCCCTCGTCGCGCTGCTGCTGGGCGGGACGAGCGAAGCCGCGCGCTCGTGGACCGTCGTCGGCGTGGGTGCCCTGATGGTGATCTATGTGTCGATGGGAGGGATGCGAGCCACCACCTGGATCCAGATCGTGAAGGCCGTGCTGCTGATGGCGGGCGCGATCGCGATGACCGTGCTCGTGCTGATGCGGTTCGGCGGTGACATCGGCCAGTTGCTCGACTCCGCTGCCGGGCGCAGCGGACGCGGCAAGGAGTTCCTCTCACCCGGGCTCCGGTACGGGGGCGACTGGACCGCGCGTCTCGACTTCGTCAGCCTCGGCCTGGCGCTGGTGCTGGGCACGGCAGGGCTGCCGCACATCCTGTCGCGCTTCTACACCGTGCCGACCGCGCGGGCAGCCCGCCGCTCGGTCGTCTGGGCCATCGGCCTCATCGGCGGCTTCTATCTGATGACGATCGTGCTCGGCTTCGGCGCCGCGGCCCTGGTGGGCACGGACGAGGTACGGGCGTCGAGCGCCGCCGGGAACACCGCCGTGCCGCTGCTCGCCCTCGACCTCGGCGGGGGAGCGGGCTCGACCGGGGGCACCGTGCTCTTCGCGGTGGTCGCCGCCGTGGCCTTCGCGACGATCCTCGCGGTCGTCGCGGGCATCACGCTGGCGTCCTCCGCCTCGGTCGCGCACGACCTGTACGCATCCCTGCGACGCTCGGCCGGCCGGGAGGACGGCGGGTACAGCGAGGTGACGGTCGCCAGGGTCGCGGCGGTCGGGATCGGTGCCGTCGCCATCGGGCTCGGTCTGCTGGCCCGCGACCTGAATGTCGCCTTTCTGGTGGGGCTGGCGTTCGCGGTTGCCGCGTCGGCGAACCTGCCTGTCCTGCTCTACTCGCTGTTCTGGCGGAAGTTCACCACCCGCGGGGCGGTGTGGTCGGTCTACGGAGGTCTCATCCCCTCGGTGCTGCTCGTGGTGCTGTCACCGGTGGTGTCCGGGAGCCCGCAGGCGCTCTTCCCGGGCATGGACTTCCACGTCTTCCCACTGGAGAACCCAGGTCTCGTCTCGATCCCGCTCGGCTTCCTCGCGGGCTGGATCGGCACAGTCACGTCGTCGGAGCCGCCGGACGCGGCCCGGCATGCCGAGACCGAGGTTCGGGCGCTGACCGGGGCCGGCGCCGTGTAGCGGACTGCTTGCGCGGCCCGTCGTCAATCCCGCGGTCGCCGACAGCCGATCCGTCGATCCATCCTGGCACCGGCACGCGCGGCTTCACGAGCGGCAGGGGCATGGCCACCGCCATCGACGTCATGGCGGAGCGGAGCGCCTCAGCCGGCACGACATCGCGGTGCCCGACGACTGACACTGCCCTCGTGTGCGGCGTGACACGGCGCCGCGCACAAGCCGGACACCCCGGAGGCGGGCTCAGCCGCTGGTCGTCCAGGAGTAGCGGTGTTCGGGACGGCCCGTCTCGCCGTACTTGAGGCTCAGCCGCACCCGGTTCGTCCGTTCCAGCAGCTTCAGGTACCGCTGTGCGGTCTGCCGGCTCATCTCGGCCCGTTCCGCGATCTCCTGGGCCGAGAGCGGGCCATCGGCGGCCAGCAGGACCTGGCGCACCACTTCGGCCGTCGCCGGGGAGTGCCCCTTGGGCAGTTCGGGCGCGGCCGACCCCGCCGACAGGGCGCCGAACATGCGGTCCACCTCGGCCTGCTCCGCCTCACCACCCACGTCGAGGGCGCGCCGCAGCGTCGCGTACGCCTCCAGTTTGGTGCGCAGCCCGGCGAAGTTGAACGGCTTCACCAGGTACTGGAGGGCGCCATGACGCATGGCGGCCTGGACCGTTGCCACGTCGCGGGCCGCCGTCACCATGATCACATCGGTCTGATGGCCGAGACGACGCAGCTCCCGGACGACGGTGAGGCCGTTCTCGTCCGGCAGATAGTGGTCGAGCAGGATCAGATCCACAGGCGTGTCGGCGATACGGGTCAGTGCCTCGGCGGCCGAGTGGGCGATCGCGGCGACCCGGAAGCCGGGCACCTTGGCGACGTAGGCCGCGTTGATCTCGGCGACCCGGACGTCGTCGTCCACGACCAGCACGTCGATCATCATGCCTCGCGCATCTCGGCGGTGGCCGCCGGCATTTCCGCCGCTCCCGCCGCCGCGAGCGGCTGCTCGGTCAGTGCCTCCGGCAGGACAACGGTGAACTCGGCACCGCCCGCGGCCGCCTCGCTCACCACCGCAGTGCCGCCCTGCCGCTCGGCGAACCTGCGCACGAGTGCCAGCCCCAGCCCGCGCCTGCCGTGCGCGGGCAGCTCCTTGGTCGACCAGCCCTCGGTGAAGATCAGTTCACGCCGCTCGGGCGGGACACCGGGCCCGCTGTCCGCGATGCGCAGGACGACGGTGCGGTCCTCCGCGTACAGCTCCACCTCGACCGTCGCGTCCGGTGTGCCGGCTGCCGCGTCCAGCGCGTTGTCGACGAGGTTTCCGACGACGGTCACCAGTCCGCGCGGATCCACCAGCCGGTCGGGCAGCAGTGTCGCGGGCGCGATGCGCAGCGACACCCCGCGTTCGGCCGCCACGGTCGCTTTGCCCACGAGCAGCGCCGCCAGCAGCGGATCGTGGATCTTCTCCGTGACCTGCTCGGCGGTGGCCCGGTGCACGCCGACGACCTCGGTGACGAACTCCACGGCCTCCTCGTGCATCTCCAGTTCGAGCAGGCCAAGGAGGGTATGCATCCGGTTCGCGTGCTCGTGGTCCTGGGCGCGCAGGGCGTCGATCAGGCCTCGGGTCGAATCGAGTTCCCGGCCCAGCTGTTCCAGTTCGGTGCGGTCGCGCAGAGTGACGACGGCGCCTCCGTCGTCGGTCGGCATCCGGTTCGCGATCAGTACCCGGCTCCCGCGTACGGTCAACAGGTCCTCGCCACTGACGCGGCCCGCGAGCACCTCGGTCGTGCGGCCTTCACCGAGCGCCTCGTCCAGCGGCCGGCCGGTGACGTCGGGGCCGACCCCCAGCAGACGCTGTGCCTCGTCGTTGAGCAGCCGGATCCTGCCGGTCCCGTCGAGGGCCACCACGCCTTCACGGATGCCGTGGAGCATGGCCTCGCGTTCGGCGAGCAGGGCCGAGATGTCGGAGAAGGCGAGGTCGTGGGTCTGCCGCTGGAGCCTGCGGGAGATCAGGTAGGCCGCCAGCGCGCCGACGGCCAGCGCGCCGCCCGCGTACGCGATGAGCCCGGGGATGGCGGCGAGCAGCCTGGCGCGGACACTGTCGTACTCGATGCCGACCGACACGGCCCCGACGATCCGGCCCTCGTCGTCCTTGAGCGGCACCTTGCCCCGCGCGGAGCGTCCCAGGGTGCCGCTGTCGATCTCCATCACCTCGCGGCCGGCGAGAGCAGCGCTCGGGTCGGTCGAGACGATGCGCCCGATCTGGGAGGGGGACGTGTGCGACCAGCGCACGCCGTTGTCGTCCATGACGACGATGTACTCGGCGCCGGTGGAGACCCGGATCCGCTCGGCCTCCTTCTGCACCGGGCCGTCGGCGGTCGGGCGGGTGCGGGTCACCTCGTCGGCGAGCTCGGGGGAAGCCGTGGTCTGTGCGATGGCCAGGGCGCGCCGCATCGCCTGGTCGTCGAGCTGGGAGCTGAGCGGCGCGAGGAAAAGGCCGGTGGCCAGCGTGGTGACGCCGGCGGCGATGGCCAGCTGCATGAGCAGGACCTGGGAGAAGACCCGCTGCGGCCAGCCGAACCGCCGTCGCCGGGCGGGGGCGGTCGGTACGGGGCTCATGCCTACGAACGGTAAACGGCGCGGCCCGCTTTTCGAAATGGGGCAGAACGCCGAGGCGTATCACGGGGGCCGGAACGACGACGTGCTCGGCACCGGTCGGTGCCGAGCACGTGCGGGTCCCCGCCGGCCGTTACGCGTCGGGGATGTCGGCCTTGGCCCTGATGAGCGTTTCGCGACTGATGATCACGATGCGCTCGTAGTCCGCGCGGGCGGCGTCGGCGGGAAGCTCCTTGTCGAGGTCTTCCGTCGCCTCGGTGCCGATCACGGCGAAGCGGCCGTCGCTGAGCTCGAAAATGTCCGGGCAGGTCTGCCCGGACAGGCTTCCGCGCTCGCGAGGGGACGCTCCGATCCTACGAACGATCTTCACTGGCGCCGATCCTTGTGTGTGGGAGAGGGGTGACACGGCTGGGGCGCAGTGTGCCACGACCGGTCCCCCGCGACCCCTGATTACACACAGGTGAAACGACGGCTTTGCTCCTCGGTCACCCCGCCGGGCGTTCGTCGATCACCCGGTCGACGATCCGCCCCAGCTTCGCCTCGTCCGACTCGTACGGCAGCTCGGCGCGATGCTCCCGCGTCTCTCGCCAGTAGTCGCGGAAGAGGGGGCTGCGGCAGATCACCTTCACATGGCCCTTCAGGTCCCGCTCGCTGGTCGAGCCGATCCGGTAGGCGTGCAGCAGATTGCCGTAGAGAGCGTTGGCGTACAGATACTGGCGCCGGCGCACCGGCGGAACGTGGTCACCGTACGCGTTGAGGACCTCGGCGAGATCCGGATCGTCCATGGCCTTGGACAGCAGCTCGAACTGGAGCCGGTGCTGGCTCGTGATGTCGGCGCGCCGCTGGTAGCCGTTGGCGGCCTCCATGTGCTGGAGCTGGGTGGCGAGGCTGGAGTTCTGCCGGCGGAGCTGGCCGTGCTGGATGATCAGGGCGACGAGGACGGCGCCGAAGGCCAGGCCGGAGAAGACGGCGTTCGCGGCGGAGACGTCGGTGTCGGGTGCGAGTGCCTCCATCGTCGAACTGATGGCGAGGCTGAGCGCGGCGACCAGTCCCACCACGCCGGTCGCGGAGGCGATGACCAGCGCGATACCCGCCGCAACCCCCCGCTGGTGCCGATTTCCCTGTGTGCTCATGTCAACCCCCGAGACAGGCGACCGTGCACCGGACCGGCGGAGTGCGGGCGCAGCGCACCGGTGAGCGGTCGTCGACTGCAAAACTGCTGACTCCCAGAGTGCCGAGCGGCTCTGACCGGCGGGGAGGCGGAGACGGCGGCGCACGGAGGGAACGCCGAAGCGTTCCCGCTGGGGCCGTGTCGAATGTGTGCCCGGTACGCGCTGCTAACAATCGTTCACTTCGCGTGCGCCCTTATCCTGGGCCGCCGGAGCAGTCCAACCGTCCGAGGTGCAGCAGTGAGCCCGAGCAGGTCCCAGATCCCCGTCGTCGTCCTCGCGGGCTTCCTCGGATCAGGAAAGACCACGCTGCTCAACCACCTGCTGCGCCGCAACGGCGGCAACCGCATCGGTGTCGTCGTCAACGACTTCGGGTCGATCGAGGTCGACGCCATGACCGTCGCCGGGCAGGTCGGTTCCACCATCTCCCTCGGCAACGGCTGCCTGTGCTGCGCCGTCGACGCGAGCGAGCTGGACGACTACCTGGACAGGCTCACCCGCCCCTCGGCGCGGATCGACGTCATCGTCGTCGAGGCCTCCGGGCTGGCCGAGCCGCAGGAGCTCGTGCGGATGATTCTCGCCAGCGACAACCCCCGGATCGTGTACGGCGGGCTCGTCGCGGTCGTCGACGCCGCCGAGTTCGACGACACGAGGGTCCGGCATCCGGAGCTCGACCGGCACCTCGCCGTCGCCGACCTCGTCGTGCTCAACAAGACCGACCGGGTGGACGAAGCCGGACAGGAGCGGCTGCGGGAGACGCTCGCCCAGCTCGCCGGGGCCGCACCGGTCGTCTCCGCGCGGTACGGACGGGTCGACCCCGCCCTGCTCCTGGACCCCGCCCCACGGCCCGAAGAACAGCAGGACAAGGTCCGCCAGCTCTCCTTCGAGGACCTGTACGCGGAGGCGTACGACCGCGAGCACGGGCACGCGGGGCATCTGCACGCCGCGTACGACAGCGTCTCCGTCGCCCTCGACGTACCGGTGCACCCGCGGCGGCTCATGGCGTTCCTCGACTCCAGGCCCGCCGGGCTGTACCGGATCAAGGGCTTCGTCGACTTCGGCGCGGCGGATCCGCGCAACCGGTACGCCGTCCACGCGGTCGGGCGCTTCCTGCGCTTCTCCCCGCAGCCCTGGCCGGCCGGTGAGCCGCCCATGACGCAGCTCGTGCTCATCGGCTCCGGGATCGACGCCGAGGGACTTCGCAAGGAGATCGAGGCCTGCGCGCTGAGCGGACCCGAGGACCGTCCCGACGAGCGCAGCATGTGGGGCGTCCTGCGCTACGTGCCCACCGAGCCGGACGGAACGGACGAGCCGGGGGAGCCGGGCGAGCCGGGGGAGCCGGACGGGACCGGCACCCCCGACGAGGAGTACTAGCTCGCGGGCCCTGCCAGCACCGCCACCGGGGACGGCAACGGCGTGCCCGAGCCGTCACGGCGCGGGTCGAGCTCCGGCAACTGCGCCGGTGCGCCGTTCTTCTGCGCCGCGCGCGCCGGGGCTGCGCCGGCCCAGGCCAGGACCAGCATGTCCTCGCCCTTCAGGAAGCGCTGGCAGCGCACACCGCCGGTCGCGCGCCCCTTGCGCGGGTACTGGTCGAACGGCGTGAGCTTCGCCGTCGTCGGAGCGTCGTCCAGTGTGCCCTGCGAGCCGGCCACCGTGAACACCACCGCGTCCCCGGCCGGGTCGACCGCGGTGAACGAGATCACCTCGGCACCCTCCGCCAGCTTGATGCCGGCCATACCGCCGGCCGCCCGGCCCTGCGGCCGCACCTGCGAGGCGGGGAAGCGCAGCAACTGCGCGTCGGAGGTGATGAAGACCAGGTCCTCCTCGCCCGTACGCAGCTCCGTGCCGCCCACGATCCGGTCCCCGTCCCTGAGCGCGAAGACCTCCAACTCGTCCTTGTTGGACGGATAGTCGGGGACCACTCTCTTGACCACGCCCTGCGCGGTGCCGAGCGCGAGGCCCGGCGAGGACTCGTCCAGCGTGGTGAGACAGACGACGTGCTCGTCCGCCTCCAGCGTCAGGAACTCCGCGACCGGCGCCCCGCCCGCCAGATTGGGGTCGGACGCCGTGTCCGGCAGCTGCGGGAGGTCGATCACGGACAGGCGCAGCAGCCGTCCGGCCGATGTCACCGCACCCACCTCTCCGCGCTGCGTCGTGAGCACCGCCGAGACGATCACGTCGTGCTTGGTGCGCCTGGTGCCGTGGTCCACCAGCGGCTCACCGGTGGCGGTGCGCGCCAGCAGGCCCGTCGAGGACAGCAGTACGCGGCACGGGTCGTCCGCGACCTGGAGCGACGCGGCGGGCGCGGGCGCGCCCGCGGACTCCAGCAGCACCGTGCGCCGCGGGGTGCCGAACTTCTTGGCCACCGCCGCCAGTTCGGAGGAGACCAGCTTGCGCAGCTCGGCGTCCGACTCCAGGATCCGGGTGAGCTCCTCGATCTCGCTGTTGAGCCGGTCGCGCTCGCTCTCGAGCTCGATCCGGTCGAACCTGGTCAGTCGCCGCAGCGGAGTGTCGAGGATGTACTGCGTCTGGATCTCGCTCAGCGAGAAGTGCTCGATCAGGCGCTCCTTGGCCTGGGCGGAGTTGTCGCTGGAGCGGATCAGACGGATGACCTCGTCGATGTCGAGCAGGGCGACGAGAAGTCCCTCGACCAGGTGGAGCCGGTCGCGGCGCTTGGTGCGGCGGAACTCGCTGCGCCGGCGCACCACGTCGAACCGGTGGTCCAGGTAGACCTCCAGCAGTTCCTTCAGCCCCAGCGTGAGCGGCTGGCCGTCCACCAGAGCCACGTTGTTGATGCCGAAGGACTCCTCCATGGGCGTCAGCTTGTACAGCTGCTCCAGGACGGCCTCGGGGATGAAGCCGTTCTTGACCTCGATGACCAGGCGCAGGCCGTGCTGCCGGTCCGTGAGGTCCTTGACGTCGGCGATGCCCTGCAGCTTCTTCGCCGAGACCAGGTCCTTGATCTTGGAGACCACCTTCTCGGGGCCGACCGAGAAGGGCAGTTCGGTGACGACCAGGCCCTTGCGGCGGGCGGTGACCGTCTCGACGGACACGGTGGCGCGGATCTTGAACGTGCCGCGGCCGGTCTCGTAGGCGTCCTTGATCCCGCCGAGGCCGACGATCCGGCCGCCGGTCGGCAGGTCGGGGCCGGGCACATGGCGCATCAGCGCTTCGAGGTCGGCGTGGGGGTACCTGATCAGGTGCCGGGCCGCGGCGATGACCTCGCCCAGATTGTGCGGGGGCATGTTGGTCGCCATGCCGACGGCGATGCCGGAGGCTCCGTTGACCAGGAGGTTCGGATAGGCGGCGGGGAGGGCGACCGGCTCCCGCTCCTGACCGTCGTAGTTCGACTGGAAGTCGACCGTGTCCTCGTCGATCGACTCCGTCATCAGGCTGGTGGCGTCCGCCATGCGGCACTCGGTGTACCGCATGGCGGCCGGCGGGTCGTCGTTGCCCAGCGAACCGAAGTTCCCGTGGCCGTCGACGAGCGGCAGGCGCATCGAGAACGGCTGCGCCATGCGCACCAGCGCGTCGTAGATCGACGCGTCGCCGTGCGGGTGCAGCTTGCCCATGACCTCGCCGACGACGCGGGCGCACTTCACGTAGCCGCGGTCGGGGCGCAGGCCCATCTCGTTCATCTGGTAGACGATGCGGCGGTGCACCGGCTTCATGCCGTCGCGGGCGTCGGGCAGGGCACGGGAGTAGATCACCGAGTACGCGTACTCGAGGAAGGAGCCCTGCATTTCGTCCACGACGTCGATGTCGAGGATCCTCTCCTCGAAATCGTCCGGCGGTGGGGTCTTCGTGCTGCGGCGGGCCATCGCGGCTGCTGCTCCTTCACGTACCAGTCTGGATCTGACGCCGACCATTGTGGACCGTCCCGCTGACAACGTGGACCGCGACCCGGGCGGGAGGCCCGCGGTGGCCCCGCGGCCGCGTCCTCCACGAGCGGGCGAACAACGCCGACCGGCGGCCGGGAACTTCGCCAGGTGTCAGCACGCTTGCATACAGTGGCAGGTCTGGCAGGACATTCAGCATCGCGATCGAAGGGACGTACATGCCCATGGGTCACACGGCCACAGCTCAGGCCGACTCCGGCGGCCTGACAGCGACCGAGCACCGCCTGGCCAACGGCCTGCGCGTCGTGCTCTCGGAGGACCACCTGACCCCGGTCGCCGCGGTCTGCCTCTGGTACGACGTCGGCTCCCGTCACGAGGTCAAGGGCCGTACAGGACTCGCCCACCTCTTCGAGCACCTGATGTTCCAGGGCTCGGCCCAGGTGAAGGGGAACGGCCACTTCGAGCTCGTCCAGGGCGCCGGCGGCTCGCTGAACGGCACGACCAGCTTCGAGCGCACCAACTACTTCGAGACCATGCCCGCTCACCAGCTGGAGCTGGCGCTCTGGCTGGAGGCCGACCGCATGGGCTCGCTGCTGGCCGCGCTCGACGACGAGTCGATGGAGAACCAGCGCGACGTCGTCAAGAACGAGCGCCGCCAGCGCTACGACAACGTGCCGTACGGCACGGCGTTCGAGAGGCTGACCGCCCTCGCCTACCCCGAGGGCCACCCGTACCACCACACGCCGATCGGCTCGATGGCCGACCTCGACGCGGCGACCCTCGAGGACGCCCGCGCCTTCTTCCGCACCTACTACGCGCCGAACAACGCGGTGCTGTCGGTCGTCGGCGACATCGATCCGCAGCAGACGCTCGCATGGATCGAGAAGTACTTCGGCTCCATCCCGTCCCACGACGGCAAGCAGCCCCCGCGCGACGGCTCCCTGCCGGACGTCATCGGCGAGCAGCTGCGTGAGGAGATCGTCGAGGAGGTCCCGGCCCGCGCCCTGATGGCCGCCTACCGCCTCCCGCACGACGGCACCCGCGAGTGCGACGCCGCCGACCTGGCGCTCACCGTCCTCGGCGGCGGGGAGTCCTCGCGGCTGCACAACCGCCTGGTCCGCCGCGACCAGACGGCCGTCGCCGCCGGGTTCGGGCTGCTGCGCCTGGCCGGAGCCCCCTCGCTCGGCTGGCTGGACGTCAAGACGTCCGGCGGCGTCGAGGTCCCGCAGATCGAGGCCGCCGTCGACGAGGAGCTCGCGCGGTTCGCGGCCGAGGGCCCGACGCCCGAGGAGATGGAGCGCGCCCAGGCCCAGCTCGAGCGCGAATGGCTCGACCGGCTCGGCACCGTGGCCGGCCGCGCCGACGAACTGTGCCGTTACGCCGTCCTGTTCGGCGACCCGCAGCTGGCGCTGACCGCCGTGCAGCGCGTCCTCGACATCACCGCCGAGGAGGTGAAGGCGGTCGCCGAGGCCCGGCTGCACCCGCGCAACAGGGCCGTCCTGGTCTACGAGCCCATCTCCGCCGACGACAGCGACATGGACGACGAGTCCGCGGCGGCCGACGAGAACGACGAGCACAAGGGGACGGACCAGTGAGCGACGCTGCCGTGACCATGGACTTCCACCCGCAGCCCACCCCCGGCACCGCCCGGCCCTGGGCCTTCCCGGCTCCCGAGCGCGCCACCCTGGACAACGGGCTGACCGTGCTGCGCTGCGACCGCCCCGGCCAGAAGGTCGTCGCCGTGGAGATCCTCCTCGGCGCCCCCCTGGAGGCGGAGCCCGAGGGCCTCGACGGCGTCGCCACGATCATGGCCCGCGCCCTGTCGGAGGGCACCGACAAGCACAGCGCCGAGGACTTCGCCGCCGAGCTGGAGCGCTGCGGCGCCACGCTCGACTCGCTCGCCGACCACCCCGGTGTCCGTGTCTCGCTGGAGGTCCCCGCCTCCCGGCTGCCCAAGGGACTCGGTCTGCTCGCCGACGCCCTGCGCGCCCCCGCCTTCGCGCCGGGCGAGGTCGACCGGCTGGTCCGCAACCGCCTCGACGAGATCCCGCACGAGATGGCCAACCCGGCCCGCCGCGCGGCCAAGCAGCTCTCCAAGGAGCTCTTCCCGTCGTCCCTGCGGGTGTCCCGGCCGCGCCAGGGCACCGAGGAGACGGTGGCGAGGATCGACTCCGCGGCCGTACGGGCCTTCTACGAGACGCACGTTCGTCCGTCCACGTCGACCGTCGTGATCGTCGGCGACCTCTCCGGTATCGATGTGGACGCCGTCCTCGCCGACACCCTCGGGGCCTGGACGGGCGACAAGGCGGCCACCCGGCCCGTGCCGGCGATCACGGCCGACGACACCGGCCGGGTGTTCATCGTCGACCGCCCCGGCGCCGTGCAGACCCAGTTGCTGATCGGCCGTACCGGACCCGACCGCCACGACAGCGTCTGGCCCGCCCAGGTGCTCGGCACGTACTGCCTGGGCGGCACGCTGACCTCCCGGCTCGACCGCGTCCTGCGCGAGGAGAAGGGCTACACCTACGGCGTACGGGCCTTCGGCCAGGTGCTGCTGTCGGCCCCGGACGGCTCGGGCGCCTCGATGCTGGCCATCAGCGGCTCGGTGGACACGCCGAACACCGGCCCCGCACTGGAGGACCTCTGGGCGGTGCTGCGCACGCTCGCCGCGGAGGGGCTCACCGACGCGGAGCGCGACGTCGCCGTGCAGAACCTGGTCGGCGTCGCCCCTCTGAAGTACGAGACCGCGGCGTCGGTCGCGGCCACCCTCGCCGACCAGGTCGAGCAGCACCTCCCGGACGACTACCAGGCGCAGTTGTACGCCCGCCTGGCCGCGACGGGCACGGTGGAGGCGACCGCTGCGGTGGTCAGCGCGTTCCCCGTGGACCGTCTCGTCACGGTGCTGGTCGGCGACGCGGCGCAGATCGAGGCCCCGGTCAGGGCGCTCGGGATCGGTGAAGTGACCGTCGTCACGGGCTGATCGAAGGTCGCGCATCGGGCGAAAGCGCGCAGAACGAGCGCGGCGCATGCCCTACGGAACCCCGGCTTCGAGTTGTATGCCGGGGTTCCGTGCTATGTCCGGTTTGTTGGAGAGGTGGCCTGTCTGCCCTGTGGCATGCGCTACAAAACGGGCTGTCCGTTTGGTGATCGACAGACGAACTGCCTAGCGTCGGTCCGGCTGTCCGCCTGGATCACGCCGCACCCGCGGCATCGGACAGTCATCGCCGAGTCCCCTTCAGGCGCGAGCCCGGGGAGCCGGGGACCCAGTCCCCTGGGGTGAATCGGACGCCTTCGCCCGCGCGGAGGGGCCCGTAGGAGACCTTCCTGCTCCGAACCCGTCAGCTAACCCGGTAGGCGAGAAGGAAGGAAAGGACCAGCCTTTTCATGGCGTTCACCCGTGCCACCGGGAAGCACCGTGCCCCGAGCCGTCTGACGCGCAGGAGCCGGAACATCGCCGGCGTCGCGACTCTGGCCACCACCGGCGTCATCGGAAGCCTCGCCTCCCCGGCGTTCGCCGCCGACACCGAGCCCTCGGCCGAGGACACCGGCCTCACCCAGATCGTCTCCATGGGGTCCATCGCCGACGAGATCGCCGACCAGGCCGCCGCCCAGAAGAAGGAGGCCGCCGAGGCGGCCGCCAAGGCCCGGGCGAAGGCGAAGGCCGAGGCCGAGGCGAAGCGGAAGGCCGAGGCACGCGCGAAGGAGGCCCGCGAGGCCAAGGAGCGCGCCGCCCGTGAGGCCGAGCGCCGCCGCCTGAACTCCTTCCGGCTGCCCGTCGCCGGCTCGTACGTGACCACCGGTTACCAGGCCGGCGGGTCCCTGTGGTCCTCCGGCAGCCACTCCGGCGTCGACTTCCGTGCCGCGTCCGGTACGTCGGTCGTGGCCGTGGGCGCGGGCACCGTCGTCGAGGCCGGCTGGGGCGGCGCGTACGGCAACAACATCGTGCTGCGCATGAACGACGGCACGTACACCCAGTACGGCCACCTGTCGTCGATCAACGTCTCGGTCGGCCAGCGGGTGATGCCCGGCCAGCAGATCGGCCTCTCGGGCTCGACCGGCAACTCGACCGGCCCGCACCTCCACTTCGAGGCCCGGACCTCGCCGGAGTACGGCTCCGACATCAACCCGGTCGCGTATCTGCGCGCCCGTGGTGTGAGCGTCTGACCCGACGTCCTCGCGCAGACCCCCGGCGCACGCCGGGGGTCTGCGCGCTTCGGTGACGGCGCCCCCCGGGCACCCGACGGCCTGACCGTCCGCCGTCGGCGCGTCCCGGCTGTCCGCCGGGTACGTGCTCGGCGGCGGATTGCCGACGGCGTCCGGCACCGGTCGTCCGCCCGCGAAGCGGCCCGCCGGTCTGTGGCCGGGCGCGCCCCCGCGGGCTTGGCTGTGTCGGGCGGTCGGCGTCTGGCGCTGCTGGGGCGCTGTGCCGCGCTTCCCGTGGCCGTCGGCCGGGCGGGGTGCGAGTCGTGGTGGGCTTGGCCGCGTCGCTCGGCGTCTCGCGGTGCCGGGGTCGGCCGTCCGCCGGGCCGGAGGCGAGTCCTGGCGGGCTCGGCTGTGTCCGGCGGTCGGCGTCTGGCGCTGTGGGGGCCGCTGTGCTGCGCTTCTCGCGGCCGTCCGCCGGTCTTGAGGGCCGGGGCGCGGGCCCGTGGGCCCTGCCTGCGTCAGACGGCTGTCGTCTTGCTCTGCGGGGGCGGGGCCGACCGGGCCCCCGGTGGCCCGCACCGCGACCCAGCGCCGTCGGGCGCCTGCCGTCGCCCCGGTCCGGTGACGCCCGTCGTGGCGATCGAATTACGCCGTTTCCGGCCAAAAGATATCCATGGATTCCGGTCGGCCATCGGAAAATCCCGTGGACTGGAATAGAGTCACCGGACACGAGTCAATCGGCTGCGTTTCGCGCGGATCGAGGCGGAGGTTCGGACATGCGCATTCCCGCGCACTCTGTATGCACGGCGATCCGCGACGACATCGTCTCCGGTGTATTCGAGCGGGGCAGCCGGCTCACCGAGGAGAACCTCGCCCGCCGCTACGGGGTCTCCCGCGTCCCCGTCCGCGAGGCCCTGCGGACCCTGGAGTCGGAGGGCTTCGTCGTCACCCGACGCCACGCCGGCGCGCACGTCGCCGAGCCCACCGAGCAGGAGGCGGCCGACCTGCTGGAGATCCGCATGCTGCTGGAGCCGCTCGGTGCCGCGCGCGCCGCCCAGCGGCGCACCGAGGCCCATCTCAAGGTGCTGCGCGGCCTGGTGAGGCTCGGTCAGGAAAGAGCGCGCCGCGGGCAGGGCGAGGACCTGCGCTCCCTGGGCGCCTGGTTCCACGAGACGCTCGCGCAGGCCTGCGGCAGCCCGGGGCTGACGGCCCTGCTGACCCAGCTGCGCCACAAGATCGCCTGGATGTACGCCGTCGACCAGCCGGCCCTGCCCGCCGAGTCCTGGGCCGAGCACGGCGCGATCGTGGACGCGGTCGCGCGCGGGGACGTGGAAAGGGCGCGGACGCTGACGGCCCTCCACGTGGAAAGGGCGGTGGCCGCGCACCGGCTGCGGCGCCCGGACCGGGTGAGGACTTCGCAACATTCCGTAAACATTGCGGGCCTCCGCAATTAACAATCGAGCCGTATACAAGAAGGGCTTATTCGAGAGTCTTTTTGAGGCCCTGCATTCGGCTTGCCTGAATTCATTCGCGCCGAGCGGAAGCGGGAACGGAAAAGCCGCGGGTTCCTCAGTCGTGGAACGCCGCGGCTTCGCCGTGCTTCTCGGGCACCCCGCCGGGCGGGCCGGAGCACGGAATCCTTTCGGACGGGGGTCAGACCGTCTCGGGCAGCTCGTCGAGGCCCTCGGCCACGAGCTTGGCCAGGCGGTCCAGCGCGGCGTCGGCGCCGTCCGCGTCGGAAGCCAGGACGATTTCCTCGCCACCCTGGGCGCCGAGGCCCAGCACGGCCAGCATGGAGGCGGCGTTGACGGGGGTGCCGTCGGTCTTGGCGATCGTCACCGGAACGCCGGCGGCCGTCGCGGCACGAACGAAGATGGAAGCGGGGCGGGCGTGAAGGCCCTCGGCCCAGCCGACATTGACGCGACGCTCAGCCATGGTGTTGCCCTTCAAGTCTCAACGGGTTGTCTAGACCAGTCTCTCATGCGCTCCGGCGTGCTCCCGTCGGCGTCCGGATGGTGGTCACGGGCCCCGCGGAGCCCTCTCAGCGTGCCCGTCCACAACCACCCACGCGACCCGTGACTGGGCCGTACGCTTGGCCCATGCAGACCTCGTCGGAGCACGCTTACCCGGATCACTGGGAAGCAGACGTGGTGCTGCGCGACGGCGGCACCGCGCGCATCAGGCCCATCACCACCGAGGACGCCGACCGGCTCGTCAGCTTCTACGAGCAGGTCTCCGACGAGTCGAAGTACTACCGCTTCTTCGCGCCCTACCCCCGCCTGTCCGACAAGGACGTCCATCGTTTCACCCACCACGACTACGTGGACCGGGTGGGGCTCGCGATGACGGTCGGGGGCGAGTTCGTCGCGACCGTGCGCTACGACCGGATCGACGCGCAGGGCCGTCCCGCCGGTGCTCCGGCCGACGCGGCCGAGGTCGCGTTCCTCGTCCAGGACGCACACCAGGGGCGCGGCATCGCCTCCGCCCTGCTGGAGCACATCGCCGCCGTGGCGCGGGAGCGCGGCATCCGGCGGTTCGCGGCCGAGGTCCTGCCCGCCAACAACAAGATGATCAAGGTGTTCCGGGACGCCGGGTACACCCAGAGGCGCAGCTTCGAGGACGGCTCCGTCCACCTCACCCTCGACCTCGAGCCGACCGAGGAGTCCCTCGCCGTGCAGCGCGGCCGCGAGCAGCGGGCCGAGGCGCGTTCCGTGCAGCGCCTTCTCGCGCCGGGCTCGATCGCGGTGATCGGTGTGGGCCGCCGGCCCGGCGGCGTCGGCCGCACCACCCTGCGCAACCTCCTGGGCGCCGGCTTCACCGGGCGGGTGTACGCGGTGAACCGCGCCTTCCCCGAGGGGCGCACCGAGGTGGAGGGCGTTCCGGCCGTCCGCTCGGTCGCCGAGGTCGGGGAGCCGGTCGACCTCGCGATCGTCGCCGTCCCCGCCGAGCGGGTACCCGAGGTGGTCGCCGACTGCGGCGAGCACGGCGTCCAGGGCCTGGTGGTCCTGAGCGCCGGATACGCCGAGAGCGGCGCGGCGGGCCGGCAGCGCCAGCGCGAACTGGTGCGCCAGGCGCGCTCGTACGGCATGCGGATCATCGGGCCGAACGCCTTCGGCGTCATCAACACCGCGGACACCGTCCGGCTCAACGCCTCCCTCGCTCCCGAGTCCCCCGCGCCCGGGCGCATCGGTCTGTTCACCCAGTCCGGGGCGATCGGCATCGCGCTGCTCGCGGGCCTGCACCGGCGGGGAGCGGGGCTGTCGTCGTTCATCTCGGCCGGCAACAGGGCGGACGTCTCGGGCAACGACTTCCTCCAGTACTGGTACGAGGACCCGGGCACGCACGTCGCCCTGCTCTACCTCGAGTCCATCGGCAACCCGCGCAAGTTCACCCGGCTCGCTCGGCGCACGGCGGCGGTCAAGCCCGTCGTCGTCGTCAAGGGCGCGCGGCACAGCGGCAGCGCGCCGCCCGGACACGCGGTGCCGGTGACGCGGATGCCGGACGCGACGGTCGGCGCTCTGATGCGCCAGGCGGGCGTGATCCGCGTGGACACCGTGACCGAACTGATCGACGCGGGGCTGCTGCTCGCGGGCCAGCCGCTGCCGGCCGGGCCGAGAGTCGCGATCCTCGGCAACTCCGAGTCTCTCGGGCTCCTCGCGTACGACGCCTGCCTCACCGAGGGGCTGCGACCGCTGCCGCCGCTCGACCTGACGACCGAGGCCACGCCGGCGGACTTCCGGGCGGCTCTGGCCCAGGCGCTGGAGGACGACGCATGCGATGCCGTCGTCGTCACGGCGATCCCGTGGGTCGGTGAGAACGGTGTCACGGAGTCGGGCGACGGCGAGGTGCTGGCCGCCGCGCTGCGCGACGCGGCGGCCGCGAGCCCGGCCAAGCCCGTGGCGGTGGTCCACGTAGAGATGGGCGCGCTGGCGGACGCGCTCTCGGCGGCGTCGAGCACGGCCCGCCGCACCCGCGCGGACGCGCCGCCGTCCGCCGCCGCCGAGCCGGGCCCCGGTGGCCCGGCCACGCCTTCGTCCACCCCCGCCGAGCCGGGCCCTGGCCCGGCCGCGCCTTCGTCCGCCGCCGGTGGCCCGGCCGTTCCGGCGGACCGCGAGGTCGAGGCCGCGTCGGTCCCGAAGGACCGGCAGCCCGATCCGGGGGCCGCGTCGGTCCCGAAGGACCGGCAGCCCGATCCGGGGGCCGCGTCGGCTACCGCTGCCGCCTCGCAGCCCGGAGACCGGCAGTCCCGGAGGGCGGAGAGCGCCTCGGGTGACAAGGGCGCCTCGCAGCCGGGGGAGGCCGGCGCGACCGGCGCCGATGGTGGCCCCGTACCGGCATCGGAGCACCGGCGAGCGGGAGCTTCCGCCCCGGTGGACGCGGACGGCGGCGCGTCCTTGGCCGAAGGCGGACGTGCGTCCGAGAAGGCGTCCCGCTCCGGCGGCTCCAGGTCGTGGTTCGGGCTGCGGGGCCGTGCGCAGGGCAGGCCGTCCGCCCCCGCCGGGTCCTCTCCCGGCGCGGACGGGCCCACGACCCCGGGCGCACGGGGAACGCGATCGGCGGACGCTCCATACCGGCCGGGCAGCCGCCCGGCCGCCTCCACCCCCAGTGGCACTCCCTCCCACGAGCCCGGTCCGGGCGGCCGCCCGGACCAGGCCGCGGCGGACGGCACCGCCCCCGGTACGCGCGGGCCGGCGGCCGGCCCGGCGGGCACCTCCGCCCCGGCCGCGCCCGGCACCGTCGGCTCCGTCCCGGGCGACGACACGTGGCGCATCCCCGCCTATCCCGCCGCGGAGCGAGCTGTCCGGGCGCTGGCCGAGGCCGTCAGGTACGCGCAGTGGCGGCGGCAGGCCGCCGAGCCCGGCCGGGTGCCCGAGTACGACGACATCGACGAGACGGGTGCCGCCGCCCAGATCGAGCGGCTGCTCGGGGACGACAGCGACACCCGCGGCTTCACCCTCGGCCAGGCCGACACCCATGAGCTGCTCGCCCGCTACGGCATCCGCGTCCGGCCCGCCCTGCCCGCCTCGGACACGGATTCCGCCGTCGAGGCCGCCCGGCGCCTCGGCTATCCCGTCGCCCTCAAGACGACCGCGCCCCACCTGCGCCATCGCGCCGACCTCGGCGGCGTACGCCTCGATCTCGCGGACGAGACGCAACTGCGCCAGGCCTACGAGGAGTTGACGGGCTCCCTCGGCAAACCCGCCGAGCTCCAGCCCGTCGTCCAGGCGATGGTCCCGCGCGGGGTCGACACCGTCGTGCGCGCCGCCATCGACCCCGCAGCCGGCGCCGTGCTGTCCTTCGGACTCGCGGGCCCGCCCTCCGAGCTGCTCGGCGACACCGCGCACCGCCTGGTCCCGGCCACCGACCGCGACGCCGCCGAGCTGGTCCGCAGCATCCGCACCGCCCCGCTCCTGTTCGGCTGGCGCGGCGCCGCGCCCGTCGACACCGCGGCGCTGGAGGAGCTGCTGCTGCGGGTCTCCCGGCTGGTCGACGACCACCCCGAGGTGGTCTCGATCGGACTCGAACCGGTCGTCGTCGCACCGCAGGGCCTCTCCGTGCTCGACGCCTCCGTGCGCCTCGCGCCGCCGCCCCCGCGCACCGACCTGGGCCCCCGCCGGCTCCCCAGCTACTGAGCGCTCGGGGGCCCCGGGGCCCCGTAGGATGGACGGCATGGCGAAGACCGGTACGACGACCCAGGGGCTGCGCGCGGCGATCGAGCGCAGCGGCTACTACCCGGCCCTCGTGGCCGAGGCGGTGGAGGCCGCCGTCGGTGGCGAGCCGATCTCGTCCTACGTCGTGCACCAGGAGACCACGTTCGACGCCAACGAGGTCCGCCGCCATGTCACGGTCCTCGTTCTGACGGCGAACAGGTTCATCGTCAGCCACACCGACGAGCAGGCCGCCGACGACAGCTCCCCGACGCCGTACGCCACCACGTCCACCGAATCGGTCAAGCTGGACCGCATCTCGTCCGTCGTGGTCAGCCGGGTCGTCGCCAACCCCGAGTCGTACACCCCCGGCACCCTGCCCCGTGAGGTCGTGCTCACCATCGGCTGGGGCGCCGTCTCCCGCATCGACCTGGAGCCCGCCGCCTGCGGCGACCCGAACTGCGACGCCGACCACGGCTACACCGGCAACTCCACCGCCGACGACCTCAGCCTGCGGGTGAGCGAGGCGGGGGACGGTCCCGACACCGTGCGCCAGACGCTCGCCTTCGCCCAGGCGCTCTCCGAAGCCACGGCGGCCACCCGCTGATGGTCCAGCCCGCGCAGAGTGCCGTCTGGCCGGACGAACCGACTCCGCTCGCCCTCGACACCGCGCCCGCTCCCGAGTACGGCAGCGGCTCGCTCGCGGATCTGCTGCCCACCCTGGCCGCGGGCCAGGGCGTCCCCGGGCTCGCCCGGGCCATCCCGGAGCTGACCCCCGCCGACCGCAACTGCGTGTTCCTCATCGACGGTCTCGGCTGGGAGCAGATCCTGGCGCACCCCGACGAAGCCCCGTACCTGACCTCCCTGCTGGGCACCTCGCGCGGGGGCACGGGGTGTCCGATCACCGCCTCGTTCCCCGCGACGACCGCGACGTCGCTCGCCTCCGTCGGCACCGGCCTGCCGCCCGGCGTGCACGGTCTGCCCGGCTACACGGCGCGCAATCCGGAGACCGGCGAGCTGATGAACCAGCTGCGCTGGAAGCCCTGGACCCCGCCGCGCATCTGGCAGCCCTACCCGACCGTCTTCCAGCTCGCCGACGAGGCGGGCGTGCACACGGCCCAGGTGTCCTCGCCGACGTTCGAGCAGACGCCCCTCACCAAGATCGCGCTCAGCGGCGGCACCTTCCACGGGCGACTCTCCGGCGAGGAGCGCATGGACCTGGCGGCCGAGCAACTCGCCGCCGGCGACCGGTCGCTCGTCTACACCTACTACAGCGAGGTCGACGGCAAGGGGCACCGCTTCGGCGTCGACTCCGACGCCTGGCGCGGCCAGTTGATGTACGTGGACCGGCTGGTGCAGCGCCTCGCCGAGCAACTGCCGCCGCGTGCCGCCCTGTACGTGACCGCCGACCACGGCATGATCGACATCCCCTTCGGCGAGCAGTCCCGTATCGACTTCGACGAGGACTGGGAACTGCGCGCCGGTGTCGCCCTGCTGGGCGGCGAGGGCCGGGCCCGCCATGTCTACGCCGTGCCGGGCGCCGAGTCCGACGTGCTCGCGGTCTGGCGTGAGGTGCTCGGCGAGCAGTTCTGGGTGGCCGGGCGCGACGAGGCGATCGCCGCGGGCTGGTTCGGCGAACGCGTCGACGAGCGGGTGTACGGACGGATCGGCGACGTCGTGGCCGCGGCCCACGACGACGTGGTGATCATCGCGTCGGTCAACGAGCCGAACGAGTCGGCCATGGTCGGCATGCACGGGTCCATGACCCCCGCCGAGCAGCTCGTCCCCCTCCTCGAAGTACGCTCCTGATCCCGTACGCCGACCGCTCCCACGACCCGAAAGGTCCTCGACCTCCCATGCCCGAGCTGGTGTTCTTCTCCGGAACGATGGACTGCGGAAAGAGCACCCTCGCTCTTCAGATCGAGCACAACCGGTCGGCGCGCGGCCTGCAGGGCATGATCTTCACGCGGGACGACCGTGCGGGCGAGGGCAAGCTGTCCTCGCGCCTCGGGCTGGTCACGGACGCCGTCGAGGCGGCCGTGGGCTTCGACTTCTACGCGTACCTCGTCGACCGCCTCTCCAAGGGCGGCCGCTGCGACTACGTGATCGCCGACGAGGCGCAGTTCCTCGCGCCCGAGCAGGTCGACCAACTGGCGCGCATCGTCGACGACCTGGAGCTGGACGTCTTCGCCTTCGGCATCACCACCGACTTCCGCTCCAAGCTCTTCCCCGGCTCGCAGCGGCTCGTCGAACTGGCCGACCGCGTCGAGGTGTTGCAGGTCGAGGCCCTGTGCTGGTGCGGTGCCCGCGCCACGCACAACGCCCGCACCGTCGGCGGCGAGATGGTCGTGGAGGGCGCGCAGGTGGTGGTCGGGGACGTCAACCAGTCGCCGGACGAGATCGGTTACGAGGTGCTCTGCCGACGCCACCACCGGCGCCGGATGACGGCGGCCACCGCCCGCGCGGCCGCCCTGTCCCCGGACGTGCTGCCCGTCGGGAGCGCGTGACCACGAGCCGCCGTCCGGCCGCCGCCCAGTCCGCCTGGATCCCGTTCCGTCCGGGTCCGCCTCGGCACCGGTTCCGCCCGGGTCCCTCCCGATTCCCTTCCCTCCGGGTGCGCCTCGTCCCGCCCCGTCCGAGTCCGTCTCGGTCCGCCTCAGGTCCGTTCCGTCCGGACGACGGTGAACACCGCGCCCTCGGGGTCCGCGACGGTCGCCTCGCGTCCGGCGGTCCCCGGGCCCGGCGGCCGGATCACCTGCCCGCCCAGCTCGACGACCTGCCGCGCCGCGGTGTCGGGGTCCTCGACCTCGAAGTAAGTCATCCAGTGCGGGCCGCGGTCGCGCGGCAACGCCTTGCCGACGCCGTGCACCGACGCCACCGGCCGGCCGCCGACGAGCAGCGTCATACGGTCCTCGTCCGCGGGGTCGCCCACGCCGGACGGGAGGCTCGTCTGCGCCTCGTGGCCGAAGACCACCTGGTAGAACTTGCCCACCGAGGTGTCCCGCGCGACCAGCTCGTTCCACACCGGGGTGCCGTGCGCGCCCTGGACGGCGGTGCCGGTGTGCGCCGCCGCCTGCCAGACGCCGAAGACCGCGCCCACCGGGTCGGAGGCGATGGCGAGCCGTCCCTCGTCCCCGGCGACCAGCGGGCCCACGCCCACGGTGCCGCAGGCGCTCCTGATCGCCTCGGCCGTCGCGTCCGCGTCGTCCGTCGCCAGGTACGGCGTCCAGGCCACTGGCAGGTGACGGTCGGCGGGCAGGCGGCCGATTCCCGCCACCACCTTGCCGTCGAGCAGCCCTCGGACGTACGGGCCCAACTGCTGGGGGCCGGGCGTGAACTCCCATCCGAACAGCGACGCGTAGAACTCCTGCGTCGCGTCAACGTCGTGCACCATCAGGCTCACCCAGCAGGGTGTGCCGGGCGCGCGCCGAGTCGCCTCGGTCATCGTCACTCTCTCCTCGGACCATCGTGGTGGCCGTGCGGGGACGGGCGCGCCGTTGTGCGGGAAGGCCGTGCGCCCGAGCAGATGCTTTCACCACCGGGCGCCCCCTGTGTCCCGGCCGCGCCGGATGTGGCGGGTTCCCGCCGGAGCATGCCCGTTCTGCCACCCGGTCATCCACCTCGGCAGGTGTTGACCGTCCGGCGATCCGGTGCGCGAGGATGGCCGTATGACACCCATCATCTCCGCGGCCGATCTCGCTGCCGAACTCGCCGGCCCGACGCCGCCGGTGCTGCTCGACGTCCGGTACCAGCTCGGCGGCCCGCACGGCCGGCCCGCGTACGAGGCCGGGCACATCCCCGGCGCCGTCTTCGTCGACCTCGACGCGGAACTGGCGGGGCCGCCCGGAGCGGGCGGGCGCCACCCGCTGCCCGACGTCGACGCCTTCGGCGCGGCGATGCGCCGCGCGGGCGTCGGCGCCGGCACGCCGGTCGTGACGTACGACGACGACAAGGGCTGGGGCGCGGCCCGCGCCTGGTGGCTGCTGCGCTGGGCGGGGCATGCCGACGTACGGGTCCTCGACGGCGGACTCGCCGCCTGGACGGGGCCGCTGGAGACGAAGGTCCCCGAGCCCGCGGAGGGCGACTTCTTCCCCGCGCCGGGCGCGCTGCCGCTTCTGGACGCCGACGGTGCCGCGGAGATCGCCCGCGAGGGGCTGCTGCTGGACGCGAGGGCGGGGGAGCGGTACCGGGGCGAGGTGGAGCCCATCGACGCCGTGGCGGGCCACATCCCCGGCGCGGTCTCGGCTCCGACCATGCAGAACGTGGACGAGGCGGGTCGCTTCCTGCCGCGCGAGCAGCTGGTCGCGCGCTTCGTCGGCCTCGGTGCGGGCGAGGACACGAAGACCGTCGGCGTCTACTGCGGCTCGGGCGTCTCCGCGGCGCAGCAGGCGGTCGCGCTGGAACTGGCGGGCTTCGTCCCGGCGTTGTACGCGGGCTCCTGGTCGCAGTGGTCCCGCGACCCGTCCCGACCGGTCGCCACGGGCCCGAACCCGTCCTGACGCCCGGCGCGGTACGGCGGCGTGAGCCCCGCGCCGCCCTGAACGAGTGCCGTCAGCGCGCGAGCGCTCGGTGGTCATGGGCGGCGGGGACCGGGCCGAGCCGGTGTTCGCCACGAGAGCGGGCCCGCCGTGAGGACTGTCGGCAGGTGCGGCCGCGCAGGCCGTCCGCGCGCGCCGAAGGGCCGGCACCGGTTCGGTGCCGGCCCTTCGGCGAAACGCTGTCGCTACTCCTGCTTCTTGCGGCGCGTGCCGAAGACGATCTCGTCCCAGCTCGGCACCGCCGCCCGGCGGCCGGGGCGGACGCCGTCCGCCTCGGCCTGACGGTCCGTCGTGCCGGTCAGCCGGTCGCGGTGGCCCGCCACCGAGCGCGGCATGAGCACGTCCGCGTACGCGGATCCCGCGCCGGCCGACGCCGCGGGGGCCACCGACTCCTCCTCGGCCTCCGGCTCCTGCACCGGGTCGAGCGCGGCGGGCTCCGCCTGCGCCGGGCGCTCCGGGACGACCATGTCGCCGCGGAAGTTCGGCACGGCCTCCAACAGGCTGGTCAGCGAGTCCCGTTCGCCGCTTTCCTCCGGGTCGGCGACGGGGCCCACGGCAGGGCGGTCGATCTGGCGGTCCAGGGAACGGTCCAGTGGCCGGTCCCTCGGCAGGCGTGCGATGCGCGGGACGAACGGGAAGCTCGGCTCCTGCGCGATCGTGTCGTCCGTCTCGCCGATCAGCGCGCGCGCCTCGTCGTCGACGGCCTGCACGAGCCGCCGTGGCGGGTCGTAGGTCCAGCTCGCCGAGTGGGGCTCGCCCGCCACGCGGTAGACCAGCAGGACCTCCCAGGTGCCGTCGTCACGGCGCCACGAGTCCCACTGCACGGTGTCCTTCTCGGCGCCGCGCAGCAGCAGCCGCTCCTGCACCGCTTCACCGAGCTGCGGGCCGGTGTTCTCGCCGGGGCGGCGTACGGGCGTCTTCCGGGCCCGTTCCGCCATGAACGCGCGCTCGGCCAGCACCGGGCCCTCGAAGCGGCGCACCCGGTCGACGGGGATGCCGGCGAGCTGCGCGACCTCCTCGGCCGAGGCACCCGCGCGTATGCGCGCCTGGATGTCGCGGGGGCGGAGATGGCTCTCCACCTCGATCTCGATCTGACCGAGACGGGCGCGGTCGTTGCGTACGGCGGCGCGCAGCCGCTCGTCAATCGGAAGCGTGTATTCCGTGCTGTCCGCAGCCTTGAGCACCAGTCGTGTGCCGTCGTTGGAGACGGCCACGACACGCAGTTCGGGCATGGGGACCTCCCGGGTGGTGCCTGCCGACGTCACCTGCGTCGCTGCTTCCGCTAGTCGAGTGTGGCCTGCCCGGGTGCAGCCTGCCACAACCTTGCCGAGTTGCCCGGCGTGTCGGGCACAGGCCCTTGATCGCCGTTATGGCACGGTTATCTATTTGCCACTCAGAGTGATCGAAGCTCACTCTGAGCAATAGATTCCCGTCCGGTGCCGCGGCGCCGCCGGATCGAGCGCCGCTTTCGGCCCCCTACCTGGGGTCCGAACACCGGGAGGGTGCTTGGGCCCAGGGCTCGCCACAGTACTCCATTCGGGCCATCGGGGTGGACTGCCGCGCCGCCGAACTTCTCGCCGGCCGTGGGAGTTGGGTTGCCGAACCGGGGGTGACCAGGTGTTGTGCTGCACAGAAACGGCAGAAGCGGAACTTTCCGCTACACCCATCTGTCACTCCATGGTGCACCACCTGACAGACAGGTGGACAGAGGCGGGTGGCAGAAGCTAAGGGACCGTCACCGTGCCCGAGCCGTCGGTGCGATGGCCACTTGCGGCGGTCCGCCGGCCCGGCGCGTCTTCGGCCCAATCGGCGAGCGGCTGCGCGAAGCCGTCGTCCGGGCGAGCCGAAGGGCCGCCGCGGCCCCGGCCGCTCCTCCGGTCAGTCGCCCAGGACCCGTCGCAGATAAGGGTTCTGGAACATCCGGTCCGGATCCAGCCGGTCCCTGAGCGCCGTGAACTCACCGAACCCGGGGTACACGTCGGCGAGGTACGCGGCGTCCCGGGTGTGGATCTTCCCCCAGTGCGGCCGTCCGGCGTGCGCGGTCATGATGTGCTCGACCGCGGTGAAGTAGGAGCGGTACGGCGTCCCGCGGTACATGTGGACGGCGACGTACGCGGTCTCCCGGCCCGACGCCGTCGAGAGCGTGATGTCGTCCGCCGGCGCGGTGCGAACCTCCACGGGGAAGCTGATGCGCAGCGGTGAGCGCTCCACCATGGCCCTCAACTCGCGCAGCACGTCGAGAACCGCCTCGCGCGGCACCGCGTACTCCATCTCCACGAACCGCACCCGGCGCGGAGATGTGAAGACCTTGTAGGGAATGTCCGTGTACGTGCGGGCGGAGAGGGCTCGGCTGGAGATCCGTGCGATGGCGGGGACCGCCGCCGGGAACACGCGGCCGACCGAACAGGCGACCTGGAACACCCCGTTGGACAGCAGTTCGTCGTCGATCCAGCCGCGCACGGCGCCGGCCGGGGCGGCGGGTCCGGCGCTGCGGTTGTTGCGCTTGGTGTTGCAGTTGCCGGTGTGCGGGAACCAGTAGAACTCGAAGTGCTCGTTCTCCGCGTGGAGCGCGTCGAAGTCCGCGAGCACCCGGTCGAGGGGCATCGGTTCCTCGCGAGCGGTCAGCAGGAAGACCGGCTCCACGGCGAACGTGATCGCGGTGACCACACCGAGGGCGCCGAGCCCGATGCGGGCCGCCGCGAAGACGTGCGGGTTCTCCTTCTCGGAGCACGTGAGCAGCGAGCCGTCCGCCGTCACCAGCTCCAGACCCTTGATCTGCGCGGCGATCGAGGCCGAATCACGGCCCGTGCCGTGGGTGCCGGTCGAGGTGGCGCCGGCGACGGTCTGCTCCATGATGTCGCCCATGTTGGTGAGCGACAGGCCCTCCCGTGCCAGGGCCGCGTTCAGCCGCTTGAGCGGGGTGCCCGACTCGACCGTCACGGTCATCTCCGAACGGTCGATCCGCCGGATCCCGGTCAGCAGGTCGGGACGGATCAGCAGCCCGTCGGTGGCGGCGATCGCGGTGAACGAGTGGCCGCTGCCCACGGTCTTGACCCGCAGCCCGTCCTCCGCAGCGCGGCGCACCTCGGCGGCGAGCTCGTCGGCGGAGGCCGGACGGGCCTCGCGCTGCGGCGTCGAGGCGACGGTCCCCGCCCAGTTACGCCACGTGCTCTTCACGCTCTTCGGAGTGTTGCGAGTCCCGCTCACGCTGTCCCTCCCGCGTCGGCACCGGCCTGCGCAGCCGGCGGTACCCCAGGAACGCCACCACGGCCGCGAGCACTCCCGCGATGCCGGGCACCCCATACCCCGCGGCGGCTCCGTACGCGTCGACCACCCAGCCGGCGGCCGACGAACCGAGTGCCACACCGACCGCGAGCCCCGTACTGGTCCAGGACATGCCCTCGGTCAGCTTGCTGCGCGGTACGTGGGCTTCGACGAGGGCCATGGTCGTCACCATCGTCGGTGCGATGGCAAGGCCCGCGACAAAGAGCGCCACGGCCAGGAACGGCAGGTTCCCGGCCAGTTGGAGGGGGATCATACTCACGGCCATCGCACACACGCCCAGCACCCACCTGCGTGACGGCTCGCCCTTGAGGTGCAGCAGCCCGAACACGGCGCCGGCCAGGCAGGAGCCCAGCGCGTAGACGGCCAGCACCAGGCTCGCGGCCGCCTTGTGGCCCTCCTCCTCGGCGAACGCCACGGTCACCACGTCCACCGCGCCGAAGATCGCCCCCGTGGCGACGAACGCGGCCACCAGCACCTGCAGCCCGGGTGAGCGCAGGGCGCTGCCGCCCGTGTGCTGCTCGACGGGATGCGGCTTCGGCTCGGTGGCGCGCTGGGCGGTGAGCCACCAGACGCCGACGAGCAGGAACAGCGCGGCGAGCAGCGGACCGGCCTCCGGGAACCACACCGTCGACAGACCGATCGAGACGATCGGCCCGAAGATGAAGCACACCTCGTCGACGATCGACTCGAAGGAGTACGCGGTGTGCAGTTCGCGCGCCGAGCCCTGGTAGATCTCGGCCCAGCGCGCCCGCGTCATGGCGCCGACGCTCGGCACGCAGCCCGCCGCGGCCGAGAACACGAACAGCGTCCAGTCCGGCATGCCCTGCTGTGCGCAGACCAGCAGACCCGCGACGGCCGCGACGGCCGCCAGCGTGGCCGGGCGCAGCACCCGCCGCTGGCCGTGCCGGTCGACGAGGCGCGAGATCTGCGGCCCCAGCACGGCGGCGGACATCGCGAGCGTCGCCGAGAGGGCACCGGCCAGTCCGTAGCGGCCGGTGATCTGCGAGATCATCGTGACGATGCCGATGCCCATCATGGACAGCGGCATCCGGCCGAGGAGGCCGGCCGTGGAGAACCCCAGGGTGCCGGGGGCGGCGAAGATCGCGCGGTAGGGACTGGGCAAGGAGCACTCCGGTAAGGCGTATGGGCAGCCTTCACAGATTACGGCCGAACGGGTGTCCGCGCACCGCGGTTTTGTCCCCGCCCGGTGCCGGGGGCCTCCCCGCCGGAGCCGGTCCGAGGGTGGCAGGATCGATCCCATGTCCGATCTGCGTGATCCAGCTCCTTACGACGCCCTTCTGCTGCTCTCCTTCGGTGGCCCCGAAGGGCCGGACGACGTGGTCCCGTTCCTCGAGAACGTCACCCGCGGCCGGGGCATCCCCAAAGAGCGGCTCAAGGAGGTGGGTCAGCACTACTTCCTGTTCGGCGGCGTCAGCCCCATCAACGACCAGAACCGCGCCCTGCTCGACGCCCTGCGCAAGGACTTCGCCGAACACGGCCTCGACCTGCCGGTGTACTGGGGCAACCGCAACTGGGCGCCGTACCTCACCGACACCCTGCGCGAGATGACGGCCGCCGGGCACCGGCGTGTCGCGGTGCTCGCGACCAGCGCGTACGCCTCCTACTCCGGCTGCCGCCAGTACCGGGAGAACCTGGCCGACGCACTGGACACCCTCCGCGCCGAGGGTCTGGAGGCGCCCGGGGTGGACAAGCTGCGCCACTACTTCAACCACCCCGGGTTCGTCCGCCCCATGATCGACGGCGTCCTCGCCTCGCTGGCCGACCTGCCCGAGGACGTCAGGGCCGGCGCCCACCTCGCCTTCACCACCCACTCCATCCCCACGTCCGCCGCCGACACCTCGGGCCCCGAGCCGGAGCACGGCGAGGGCGGCGCCTACGTCGCCCAGCACCTGGACGTGGCGGCCCTGATCGCCGCCGCCGTCCGGGACGAGACGGGTGTCGAGCATCCCTGGCAGCTCGTCTACCAGTCCCGCAGCGGCGCCCCGCACATCCCGTGGCTGGAGCCGGACATCTGCGACCACCTCGAAGCGCTGCACGCGTCCGGGGCGCCCGCGGCCGTCATGGTCCCCATCGGCTTCGTCTCCGACCACATGGAGGTCCTCTACGACCTCGACACCGAGGCCACCGCCAAGGCCGCCGAGCTGGGGCTGCCCGTGCGCCGTTCCGCCACCGTGGGCGCCGACCCGCGGTTCGCCGCCGCCGTGCGCGACCTCGTGCTGGAACGCGCCGCGACCGAGCGAGGCATCGCCGCCGAGCGCTGCGCCCTCGGGGCGCTCGGCGCGAGCCACGACCTGTGCCCGGTCGGCTGCTGCCCGGCGCGGACGCCGAAGCCCGCGGCCGCCGGCGCCGACAGCCCCTACGCGTAAGGAGACCCCTGTGACCGACCCCCTGACGTCCGAACTGCTCACCCTCGCCCTCGAAGCCGCCCGCAGGGCGGGGGCGCTGCTGCGGGACGGCAGGCCGGACGACCTGGCGGTCGCCCGGACCAAGTCCAGCCCCATCGACGTGGTCACCGAGATGGACATCGCCGCGGAGAAGCTGATCACCGGCTACCTGTCGGAGCACCGGCCCGACGACGGCTTCCTCGGCGAGGAGGGCGCCTCCAGCAGCGGCACCAGCGGCGTGCGCTGGGTGATCGACCCGCTCGACGGCACCGTCAACTACCTGTACGGGCTGCCCACATGGGCCGTGTCGATCGCCGCCGAACGCGACGGCGAGACGGTCGTGGGGGTCGTCGAGGCGCCGATGCGCGGGGAGACCTTCCAGGCGGTCCTGGGGAACGGGGCGTACCTGGGCGAGCGGCGGCTGAGCTGCCGGCCGGCGCCGCCGCTGGACCAGGCGCTGGTGGCCACGGGCTTCAACTACGTCCAGACCGTCCGCGCGCACCAGGCGGAAGTGGCGCACCGGCTGATCCCCCAGCTGCGTGACATCCGTCGCAGCGGCTCGGCGGCCGTCGACCTGTGCGACGTGGCCGCGGGCCGTCTCGACGGCTACTACGAGCGCGGGCTCCGCCCGTGGGACCTGGCCGCGGGCGACCTGATCGCGCGTGAGGCGGGCGCCCGCACGGGCGGCCGCCCCGGCGAACTGCCCTCCGGCGACCTGACGGTCGCGGCCCCACCGGGGATCTTCGAGCCGCTCCAGACCCTCCTGGAGGACCTGGGCGCCTGGCACGACTGAGGAGTTCCCGGGCTCGGTTCGCGGCGACTGCATCCCGGGCCTCGGTTCGCCTCTGGGCCGGCCCGGACGCGGACAGACGAGGGCCCCGGCACCGTTCCGCGGTGCCGGGGCCCTCGTGCTGCTCGGAGCGGGTGCTACGCCGCGCTGACCTCGACCCCGTGCTCGGCGGCGAGCCGGCGAAGGTCCTCCAGCTCGGCCATCTCGACGTCGGCGAGGAAGTCGTCGCCCGTCTCGCGAGCCATCGTCAGGTCGGTCTCCGCAGCCTTTATGCGCTGCAGAAGTCCCGCGGTGAAAGCGTCCATGATGCGCCCCCTCGGCTAGGTCGGTGGCACGGGGGTGTGCCTGGCTGGGGTCCCCCTCGCCGAGGCGAGAGGCGGGTGATCAACCCTGGAACAGGTCGTGCTGCGCCACTACAAGGCGTGATCGTGGGTGTGCAGACGTCTTCCCCACCCGTTCCCTCAGGGAAACCTCAACTGTCCCGGGGATCGGCTTCATTCCCCGATGCTCTTGCAACGGGATTCCGTCTTACAGCCGGTTTACACGCGTAACGGGCAGGATGTATGCGCACAGCCAGTGCAAAGGCCTGCCCGTCCCCGGACGGGCTCGGAGGAAGGAACAGCGACGTGCGCGTACTCGTCGTCGAGGACGAGCAGCTGCTCGCCGATGCGGTGGCCACCGGACTGCGCCGGGAGGCCATGGCCGTCGACGTCGTGTACGACGGCGCGGCGGCCCTGGAGCGCATCGAGGTCAACGACTACGACGTCGTGGTCCTCGACCGTGACCTCCCGCTCGTCCACGGCGACGACGTCTGCCGCAAGATCGTCGAGCTGGGCATGCCGACCCGCGTGCTGATGCTGACCGCGTCGGGGGACGTCAGTGACCGTGTGGAGGGCCTGGAGCTGGGCGCCGACGACTACCTGCCCAAGCCGTTCGCGTTCACCGAGCTCACGGCCCGGGTGCGCGCGCTCGGCCGGCGGACGACCGTGCCGCTGCCCCCGGTACTGGCGCGCGCCGGGATCAAGCTCGACCCGAACCGCCGCGAGGTGTTCCGGGACGGGAAGGAGATCCAGCTCGCCCCGAAGGAGTTCGCCGTGCTGGAGGTCCTGATGCGCAGCGAGGGCGCGGTGGTCTCGGCGGAGCAGCTGCTGGAGAAGGCCTGGGACGAGAACACCGACCCGTTCACCAACGTCGTGCGTGTGACCGTGATGACCCTGCGCCGCAAGCTCGGCGAGCCGCCGGTGATCGTCACGGTGCCCGGCTCCGGCTACCGGATCTGATCCGCATGGCCTCCCTCCCCGCGCCCCCCGAGGCGCCACCGAAGCCGACCTGGGACCCCAGGGAGCCGGTGCGGCCGTGGCTGCGCCCGACCATCCGGATACGGCTCACCCTGCTGTACGGCGGGATGTTCCTCATCGCGGGCATCCTGCTGCTGTCGATCATCTATCTGTTCACCGCGCAGGCGCTGCACGACGGGAGCGGGCTTCCGTTCAAGCTGCTGCCGGAGAGCAAGATCCAGCTGACGGACAACTCCTGCGAGGCGCTGACCACGGGCCTGTCGGCCGACGAGGCCAACGCCGCCCTGAAGTCGTGCTTCGCCCACCAGCGCGAGCTGGCCCTGGACGACCTGCTGCGCCGCTCGCTGTTCGCCCTGCTCGGGCTGAGCATCATCGCCTTCGCCTTCGGATACGCGATGGCGGGGCGCGTGCTGTCGCCGCTCGGCCGCATCACCCGTACCGCCCGCCAGGTGGCCGGCTCGGACCTGACCCGCCGGATCGAGCTGGACGGCCCGGACGACGAGCTGAAGGAGCTCGCCGACACCTTCGACGAGATGCTGGACCGGCTGGAGCGGGCCTTCACCGCCCAGCAGCGGTTCGTCGCCAACGCCTCGCACGAGCTGCGGACGCCGCTGGCGATCAACCGCACGCTCCTGGAGGTCCACCTCTCGGACCCGGGAGCGCCCGTGGAGCTCCAGCAGCTCGGCAAGACGCTGCTGGCCACCAACGAGCGCAGCGAGCAGCTCGTGGAGGGCCTGCTGCTGCTCGCCCGCAGCGACAACCAGATCGTCGAGCGCAAGCCGGTCGACCTGGCGGAGGTCGCCGCGCGCGCCATCGACCAGGTGCGCGCGGAGGCCGACGCGCAGGGCGTGGAGATCCGCGGGGAGCGGGCGCCCGCCATCGTGCAGGGCAACGGCGTGCTGCTGGAGCGGATCGCGCTGAACCTCGTGCAGAACGGGGTGCGCTACAACGTGGGGGACGGAGGCTGGGTGGAGGTCTCGACCGAGGTCCAGCAGGGCCAGGCCGTCCTGGTCGTGTCGAACACGGGGCCCGTGGTCCCCGCGTACGAGATCGACAACCTCTTCGAGCCGTTCAGAAGGCTGCGGCAGGAGCGGACTGGCAGCGACAAGGGTGTCGGCCTGGGCCTTTCCATCGCCCGGTCGGTCGCGCGGGCCCACGGGGGCCGTATCATCGCGGAGCCTCGTGAGGGCGGCGGGCTTGTGATGCGTGTCACCCTGCCGGTCTGACATGCTGAAGGGCGTTCGCTTTAAGCGGAATTTTCAGGACCCCGTCCGGAAGGTGCCGTGTGCGTTCGATCACAGACGCGGATTTCAGGCCGTCTACTCTCCGTGGTCGCTCATCCTGCCGGAAAGCCGGAAAAAGTCCGAGTTTCCGGGGGGTGGGGTCACGGGAAGTACACGGGGTGGCGCCTGTGCGGCGTGCCCCGCGGACCGTGTACGGTCCCCATCGCCATCCAACCCGATCACTCTTGAGGGGTCCGGTTGGGTGTCGATTGAGTAACAGACCTTGATGTGAGGCAAAATCTCCGCCTCAGGTCGGGCACAAGTCCGGCCTCTCACGCGTTACGTGCGCTGGAGACACCGCAGACACCCAGAGGGGGAGAGCGACATGGCAACGGATTACGACACCCCACGCAAGACCGACGACGACGTCGATTCGGACAGCCTTGAGGAACTGAAGGCCCGGCGGAACGACAAGTCCACCTCCACCGTCGACGTCGACGAGTTCGACGCCGCGGAGGGCATGGAACTCCCCGGAGCAGACCTGTCCAACGAGGAGCTGGCCGTTCGCGTCCTGCCGAAGCAGGCCGACGAGTTCACCTGCATGAGCTGCTTCCTCGTGCACCACCGCAGCCAGCTGGCACGCGAGAAGAACGGCCAGCCGATCTGCCGCGACTGCGACTGAGGACTGGTCGCCAGTGGCAGGCGAGACACCGTCCAGGAAGCGGCGCTTTCGGCGTCAGAAGCCGACGGAGGCGCACCAGGGCGGTTCGGGCCCGGCGCAGGACGCCACGGCGTCCACCGAGCGCGATGCCGCCCTGCTGCCGCACGGCGCAGGTCACGACGTGGAGCGAGGCCGCTCGGCCTCGCTCGAAGCAGCGGGCCCGGCGGGGTCCCCGGCCAGGGTCCGGGGCCTGGCCGCGGTGCGGCACGGCGTCGCCAGGGGCGGCGAGACCGCCAGGGTTTCGTTGATGAGGACACGACAGGGCACCAAGGCGGCCCTGGGCCGCCTCGCCGACCGCCTCATCGAGAACGCGCCGCGCGTCCCGGTCCGTGACCTCGACACGCTGCGCAGACAGTTCCCCGGGCTCGGGCCCGAGCAGCTCGCCGACAAACTCGTCACGGGCGCGGCCAACGCGACGTCCACCGTCGGCGCCGGTGTCGGCGCCGCCGCGATGATGCCCGTGCCGCCCGCCATGCCGACCGAGCTGGCGGCGGAGGTCCTGGGCGTCGGAGCGATCGAACTCAAGCTCGTCGCCGAGCTCCACGAGGTCTACGGGCTGCGCCCGCCGGGCGGCCTCAAGGAGCGCAGCACCGCGTACCTGACCTCCTGGTCGTCCGAGCGCGGCATCGACGTGACCAAGCCGTCGACGTACAACGCGTCGATGGGCGGCCAGCTCAAGCGCCAGCTGCGCCAGCAGATCATGAAGCGCATGGTGCGCAACCTGCCCAGCCTCACGCCGTTCCTGGTCGGAGCCGCCGTCGGCGCGGTGATGAACCGCCGCGACACCCGCAAGCTCGCCGACCACATCCGCGCGGACCTGCGCAGACGGCAGGTCCCCTGGGACGCCCTGCCGCAGCTCCCGCCGCTCGAGCAGCCGAAGGACGTGCTGCCCGGCGAGCTGCTGGGGGAGACCCGGCGGCTGCCGCCTTCGGCGGAGAGCTGAGCGACCGCTCGCAGGACCGTGGTTCAGGCCGCGCGGACAGCCGTGTTCAGGCCGCGCGGACGGCCGTCACGGCCGCCGCCAGCTCCTGGGGATGCCGCGTCGACAGATAGACGTAAGGCGTCGGGTCCGCCGGGTCCGTGACCTCGATGCGCACCGCCGTCGGCACATAGCTGCGCAGCAGCATGAACGCCCGCGGATCCGCCTTGTACGACCTCCAGGCACGTGCCTCCTGCGGGTCCAGCACCTCGGGCGTGCCGAGGGCCGACACCGGGATCCGCGCGTCACCGGCGACCAGTGAGCCGGCCACCACGCGGATGCGGGCCGAGCCGTACGAGCTGACCAGAGCCCCCACGAGTGCCGCCGCCCCGATCAGCCCGCCGAGCATCGGCAGCGTCCCCAGCGGCAGCGCGACCAGACCGCCGCTGACGCCGGCGAGAGCGGTGACGACCCACCACGAACGTGGCACGGTCAGGCGTTCTGAGTACTGCGGGGCGGAAGGCTGCATGAATCCAAGCTTGGCACGGCGCGACCGGCGGGTATCCGCGCGGGTAAGGTCTGCGCCTGTGAGTAACGCGAACCCCCCGGCGGCGACGCCCGGCCCCCCGGCCGGCTCCACGGCGCTGACCCCGCCCGCCGACGCCACGGCACCGGTCCGGCACCCCGACGCCCCGGCCCCCGGCGAGCTCCTCGGCGCGCACTACGACCACTGCTTCGGCTGCGGCGGTGCCCAGCCCCACGGGCTGCACCTGGCCGCCCGTGCCCAGGAGGGCGTGCGCGTCACCGCCGAGTTCACCGTCAGGCCCGCCCACCAGGGCGCACCGGGCCTCGCCCACGGCGGGGTCCTCGCCACCGCGCTGGACGAGACGCTGGGCTCGCTGAACTGGCTGCTGCGCGTGATCGCCGTGACCGGCAAGCTGGAGACCGACTTCGTGCGCCCCGTGCCCGTCGGCACCGTGCTGCACCTCGACGCCGAGGTCACCGCCGTCGCCGGGCGCAAGATCTACTCGCGTGCCACCGGCCGGATCGGCGGCCCGGACGGACCGGTGGCCGTCCGCGCGGGTGCGCTGTTCATCGAGGTCAAGGTCGACCACTTCATCGACAACGGCCGTGCCGAGGAGATCCAGGCAGCCATGGCCGACCCCGACCAGATCAGGCGCGCCCGCGCCTTCGAGGTGAACCCGTGATGCGTGAACCCGTCGACGTACTGATCCGCCGTGTGGACCCCGAGGTCCCGCTCCCGGCGTACGGACACCCCGGCGACGCCGGCGCCGATCTCGTGACCTGCGAGGCGGCAGAGCTGGCCCCCGGCGAACGCGCCGTCCTGCCCACCGGAGTGTCGATCGCGCTGCCCGACGGGTACGCGGCCTTCGTGCATCCGCGCTCGGGTCTCGCCGCGCGCTGCGGAGTGGCCCTCGTGAATGCCCCAGGGACGGTGGATGCCGGGTACCGTGGGGAGATCAAGGTGATCGTGGTCAATCTGGACCCGCGTGAGAGCGTGCGGTTCGAACGGTTCGACCGGATTGCCCAACTGGTCGTCCAGCAGGTCGAGAAGGTGCGCTTCCACGAGGTGGCGGAGCTTCCCGGCTCGGCGCGGGCCGAGGGGGGCTTCGGGTCCACCGGCGGTCACGCCGCCGTGGACGGCACTACGGGTGGGAATCGATACGCTTCGGTCGTATCTGACCGGGAAGGACAGTGACGTGTTCGGACGTCGCAAGAAGAGTGGTTCCGCCGGTGACACGGCGGCGGGCGAGGCCGAGCGAGTCGCCGACCAGTCGGACGAGCTCGGCACCGACGCCGAGGAGAGCGCGCCCCGCAGGGTGAACCTCCCGCCGGCGCCCCGGCCCGACGGCCCCTGGGACGTCTCCGAGGTCTCCCGGCCCGGCGACGGCCGGGTCGACCTGGGCGGACTTTTCGTGCCCGGGGTCGAGGGCATGGAACTGCGCGTCGAGGTCGCCGGCGACGCGATCGTCGCCGCCACGGTCGTGCTGCGCGACAGCGCCATCCAGCTGCAGGCCTTCGCGGCACCCAAGAAGGAAGGCATCTGGGGCGAGGTCCGTGAGGAGATCGCCTCCGGCATCACGCGGCAGGGCGGGGTCATCGACGAGGTCGAGGGCCCGCTCGGCTGGGAGCTGCGGGCGCAGGTGCCCGTGCAGCTGCCCGACGGCACGGGCGGCGTACAGCTCGTCCGCTTCGTCGGTGTCGACGGCCCCCGCTGGTTCCTGCGCGGCGTGATCTCCGGGCAGGCCGCGGTGCAGCCGCAGGCCGCCGGTCTGCTGGAGCAGATCTTCCGGGACACCGTCGTCGTGCGCGGCGACGGCCCGATGGCGCCCCGCGACCCGATCGTCCTCAAGCTGCCGGACGACGCCCAGATGGTGCCCGAGGGCGTCCAGCAGGAGGAGCAGGAGGGATCCCGCTTCTCCGGAGGCATGGGCCAGCTCCAGCGCGGACCCGAGATCACCGAGGTCCGCTGACACACGTGCAAGGGCGCTTGGGCCGCGATTCCCCTCCGCGGGAGCCGCGGCCCAAGCGCGTTTGTGCGCACGGCCGTTGCCCGTGCGCATGGCCCCTGCACATACTGTGGCCCGGACGATCAGGACGTACGGGGGGACGCATGACCGAGAGCAGCAGCGCGCACGGCGGCACCGCCGTCATCGGTGACCGGGCCGACGCGCCGATGGTGCGGGTGGAGAACCTGCGCCGGTCCTACGGCACCGGAGCCGCGGCCGTGCACGCGCTCCGCGGCGTCTCCTTCGAGATCCCCCGCGGCGAACTCGTCGCCCTCAAGGGCCGCTCCGGCTCCGGCAAGACCACGCTCCTCAACCTCGTCGGCGGTCTCGACTCCCCGGACGAGGGCCGGATCACCGTCGACGGCATCGACCTGTCGGGGCTCGGCGAGAACGGCCTCCTGGAGCTGCGCCGGGACCGGATCGGCTTCATCTTCCAGTCCTTCGGCCTGATCCCGATCCTGAGCGCGGCCGAGAACGTGGGCGTGCCCCTGCGCCTGCGCAAGGCGGATCCGCGCGAGCGGGAGGAGCGGGTGCAGCTGATGCTCGCCCTCGTCGGCCTCGCCGACCACGCGGCCCAGCGCCCCGGCGAGCTCTCCGGCGGCCAGCAGCAGCGCGTCGCCATCGCGAGGGCCCTCGCCAACCGCCCCGCCCTGCTCATCGCCGACGAGCCGACCGGCCAGCTGGACGCCGAGACCGGGCTCTCGGTCATGGAGCTCCTGCGCGCCGTCGTCCGGGGCGAGGGGGTCACCGCCCTGGTCGCCACCCACGACGCCCAGCTGCTCGACCTCGCGGACCGGGTGCTGGAGCTGCGCGACGGCGAGATCGTCGAGCACTGACGGGCCGCGGGCGGCCACGGGCCGGGGCGCGTCAGAATCGCGTCAATACGCACCGGGGAGTCCTCCGGCGTCCCATTCACCCCCTCTGTTCGACGTAGGGTCGACGCTGCGCGGGCGGCGGCCGACGCCGCCGCCGCGTGACGCGGCACAGAGAAGACAATGGGGCCATGGGACGCGGCAAGCTTCGGATCTACCTGGGTGCGGCGCCCGGAGTCGGCAAGACGTACGCGATGCTCTCCGAGGCGCACCGCCGCGTGGAACGCGGCACGGACTGCGTCGTCGCGTTCGTGGAGCACTACGACAGGCCGCGCACCGAGGCGCTGCTCCACGGACTGGAACACGTGCGGCGCCGCGAGATCACCCACGGAGGCGTCGCCCTCGGCGAGATGGACGTCGACGCCGTGCTGGAGCGCGGCCCCGCGGTCGCCCTCGTCGACGAACTCGCCCACACCAACGTGCCGGGCTCCCGCAACGCCAAGCGCTGGCAGGACGTCGAGGAGCTGCTCGCCGCCGGCACAGACGTCATATCGACGGTCAACATCCAGCATCTCGAATCACTCGGGGACGTGGTCGAGTCGATCACCGGCGTACGGCAGCGGGAGACCGTCCCCGACGAGGTGGTCCGCAGAGCCGACCAGATCGAACTCGTCGACATGGCGCCCCAGGCGCTGCGCCGCAGGATGGCGCACGGCAACATCTACAAGCCGGACCGGGTGGACGCCGCCCTGTCCAACTACTTCCGCCCCGGCAACCTCACCGCACTGCGCGAGCTGGCCCTGCTCTGGCTCGCCGACCGGGTCGACGAATACCTCCAGCAGTACCGGGGCGAGCACAACATCCGCTCCACCTGGCAGGCACGCGAACGCATCGTCGTCGGTCTCACCGGCGGACCCGAGGGCCGCACCCTGATCCGGCGCGCGTCCCGGATGGCGGGCAAGGGCTCGGGCAGCGAGATCCTCGCCGTCTACATCGCCCGCAGCGACGGGCTGACCTCCGCGTCCCCCAAGGAACTCGCCGTCCAGCGCACCCTGGTCGAGGACCTCGGCGGCACCTTCCACCACGTGATCGGCGACGACGTGCCCTCCGCGCTCCTGGAGTTCGCACGCGGGGTCAACGCCACCCAGATCGTCCTCGGCTCCAGCCGCCGCAAGACCTGGCAGTACCTCTTCGGCCCCGGCGTCGGCGCGACCGTGGCCCGCGACTCCGGGCACGACCTCGACGTCCACATCGTCACCCACGACGAGGCCGGCAAGGGGCGCGGCCTGCCCGGGGCCCGCGGCGCCCGGCTCGGCCGCTCCCGGATCGCGGCGGGCTGGGTCGCCGGCGTCGTCGCGCCCGTGCTGCTGAGCCTGGTGCTGACGAGCATGGCGAACGGCCCCGGCCTCGCCAACAACGTCCTTCTGTTCCTCTTCCTCACGGTCGCGGCGGCACTGATCGGCGGGCTGCTCCCCGCGCTCGCCTCCGCCGCCGTCGGATCACTGCTGCTCAACTACTACTTCACGTCGCCCACCCACACCCTCGACATCGCCGAGCCGCACAACCTCGTCGCCATCGTGATCTTCTTCGCGGTGGCCGTGTCGGTCGCCTCCGTCGTGGACCTCGCCGCCCGCCGCACCCATCAGGCGGCCCGGCTGCGGGCCGAGTCGGAGATCCTCTCCTTCCTCGCCGGCAGTGTGCTGCGCGGCGAGACCGCGCTCGACGCGCTCCTCGAACGGGTCCGGGAGACCTTCGCGATGGAGTCCGTGGCCCTCCTGGAGCGTGCCGGCGACGTCGAGCCGTGGACGTGCACGGCGAGCGTCGGACCCGCTCCCGCGGCCCGCCCCGACGACGCGGACGTGGACATGCCCGTCGGCGACCACATGGCGCTGGCCCTCTCCGGCCGCGTACTGCCCGCCGAGGACCGTCGGGTGCTCGCCGCGTTCGCCACCCAGGCAGCGGTCGTCCTCGACCGCCAGCGCCTGGTGGGGGAGGCGGAGGCGGCCCGGGCGCTGGCCGAGGGCAACCGCATTCGCACCGCACTGCTCGCCGCCGTCAGCCACGACCTGCGCACCCCGCTCGCGGGCATCAAGGCCGCGGTCTCCTCGCTCCGGTCCGACGACGTCGCCTGGTCCGAAGCGGACGAGGCCGAACTGCTCGCCGGCATCGAGGAGGGCGCGGACCGTCTCGACCACCTGGTGGGCAACCTGCTCGACATGTCGCGTTTGCAGACCGGCACCGTCACCCCGCTGATCCGCGAGACGAGTCTCGACGAGGTGATCCCGCTCGCGCTGGCCGGCGTACCGCCGGAGAGCGTGGGCCTCGACATCCCCGAGTCGCTGCCCATGGTGGCCGTCGACCGCGGGCTGCTGGAGCGGGCGGTGGCCAACATCGTCGAGAACGCCGTCAAGTACAGCCCCGCCGGCGCTCCCGTCACCGTCGCGGCCAGCGCTCTTGGGGAACGGGTCGAACTGCGCGTCGCCGACCGCGGCAGCGGAGTGCCCGACGAGGCGAAGGAACGCATCTTCGAGCCGTTCCAGCGCTACGGCGACGCCCCGCGCGGCGCAGGCGTCGGCCTCGGCCTCGCCGTCGCCCGGGGCTTCGTCGAGTGCATGGGCGGCACGCTCACCGCCGAGGACACCCCCGGCGGCGGCATGACCATGGTGCTCACCCTGTGCGCCGCGCCGGGACACGGCCGCAAGGGCACCGCCGCTCTGCCCGCGCGGGCGACGACATGACGCCGCGCGGCGCGCCCGGCGCCCGCCGGCCCCTGCGGAGTCCCTCGGCCCGCACGGCAGTCCCCACCCACCCAGCCCACTCGGCAGAAAGGCGGACCGGCATGACCCGGGTGCTCGTGGTCGACGACGAGCCGCAGATCGTCCGCGCCCTCGTCATCAATCTGAAGGCGCGCAAGTACGAGGTGGACTCGGCTCCCGACGGCGCGACCGCGCTCGACATCGCCGCCGCCCGTCAGCCCGACGTCGTCGTCCTCGACCTCGGCCTGCCCGACATGGACGGCGTCGAGGTCATCAGGAGTCTGCGCGGCTGGACCAGGGTGCCGATCCTGGTGCTCTCCGCGCGCCACTCCTCGGACGAGAAGGTCGAGGCGCTCGACGCCGGCGCCGACGACTACGTCACCAAGCCCTTCGGGATGGACGAACTGCTGGCCCGGCTGCGCGCCGCCGTCCGCAGGGCCGAGCCCGTCGGCGGCGGCGAGGACGGCGACGCAGGCGCGGCCACCGTCGAGACCGAGACCTTCACCGTCGACCTCGCGGCGAAGAAGGTGAACCGCGACGGACGCGACGTACGCCTGACCCCCACCGAGTGGCATCTGCTGGAGGTCCTCGTGCGCAACACCGGCCGCCTGGTCGGCCAGAAGCAGCTGCTCCAGGAGGTCTGGGGCCCGTCCTACGGAACGGAGACCAACTATCTCCGGGTCTACATGGCGCAGCTGCGCCGCAAGCTGGAGGCCGACCCCTCGCACCCCAAGCACTTCGTCACCGAGCCCGGCATGGGGTACCGCTTCGAACGTTGATCCGGCCCCTGTGGGGGCCGGTAGGCTTTCTGTATGAGTGCTGCACCCCGTCCTGAGAAGGCGGCGAAGGACGACAGGGCGTCGAAACCCGTCGGCCGCTTCCGCCGCATGCTCGACCGGCTCTCCAGTTCGCAGCAGGATCTCGAGTCGGAGGAGCTCCAGGAGGACGCCCAGGCATCGGGGTGCACCCCAATCTGCGACTGCGGCGACCGCCAGGTCGTGCGGGTCACTGGTACCTTGCGCACCGTCACCCTTCGTCCGCGGGCCGGTGTGCCCGCGCTGGAGGCGGAGCTCTTCGACGGCACGGCACCGCTCGACGTCGTCTGGCTCGGCCGCCGGTCCATCGTGGGCATCGAGCCGGGCCGCAGGATGATCGCGTCCGGCCGGATCTCGATGAGCCACGGCCGCCGGGTGCTGTTCAATCCCAAATACGAACTCCGACCGCTCGGACAGGAGTAGCCGGTGACGTCTGTCGACAAGCCGACCCCGACGACGAACGACCAGCAGCAGGACAGCGCGCAGGGCCCCGCCGACAGCAAGGCGGTCACCGAGGCAGCGCTGTTCGAGGCGTTCGGCGGCATGCGCGGCATGGTGGAGACGGTCCTGCCGGGCCTGCTCTTCGTCACGATCTACACGGTCAACAAGGACCTGCACGTCTCGGCGATCGCCGCGCTCGCGGTCTCGCTGGTGCTGGTGGCCGTCCGGCTGGTGCGCAAGGACACCGTGAAGCACGCCTTCAGCGGCGTCTTCGGCGTGGCCTTCGGTGTCGTCTTCGCGATGATGACCGGCAACGCGAAGGACTTCTACCTGCCGGGCATGCTCTACACGCTCGGGCTCGCCCTCGCGTACATCATCACGACGCTGGCGGGCGTGCCGCTGATCGGCCTGATCCTCGGCCCGGTGTTCAAGGAGAACCTCTCCTGGCGCACCCGCAACCCCGGCCGCAAGAAGGCGTACGCGAAGGCGAGCTGGGCCTGGGGCCTGATCCTGCTCGCCAAGTGCGCCATCCTCTTCCCGCTGTACTGGTGGGCGGACACGACGCAGCTGGGCTGGGTCCTGGTCACGCTCAAGATCCCTCCGTTCCTGCTGGCCGTGTACCTGACCTGGCTGTTCCTGGCCAAGGCGCCGCCGCCGATCGACGTCTTCGCCGAGATGGAGGCGGAGGAACGGGAGGAGAAGGCCCGCACGGCGGCGGCACGGACCCCCGGCGGCGAGGCGTAGCCTCCCGCCCTCGCGCATACGGGACGGCCCGGAACCCATCGGTTCCGGGCCGTCCCGTATGCGCGAGGTGCCGCCGGGTCGTCAGGACTCGCGGCGGACGGAGAGCAGGTCCTCCAGTTGCTCCTCGCGCGCCTGGGCCGCGACGAACAGCAGCTCGTCGCCCGCCTCCAGCGTCTCCTCCGTGCTCGGGGTCAGGACCCGGGGACCGCGGATGATCGTGACCAGGGACGTGTCCTCCGGCCAGGCCACATCGCCCACCTGCGTACCCGCCAGCGCCGACTCCGGCGGCAGCGTCAGCTCGACCAGGTTCGCGTCGCCGTGGCTGAAGCGCAGCAGACGCACCAGGTCGCCCACGCTCACCGCCTCCTCCACCAGCGCCGACATCAGACGCGGGGTGGACACGGCCACGTCCACGCCCCATGCCTCGTTGAAGAGCCACTCGTTCTTGGGGTTGTTCACGCGGGCGACGACCCGCGGCACCCCGTACTCCGTCTTGGCGAGCAGCGACACGACCAGGTTCACCTTGTCGTCGCCCGTCGCCGCGATCACCACGTTGCAGCGCTGCAGCGCCGCCTCGTCCAGCGACGTGATCTCGCACGCGTCGGCCAGCAGCCACTCCGCCTGCGGCACCCGCTCCACCGAGATGGCGGTCGGGGCCTTGTCGACCAGGAGGACCTCGTGCCCGTTCTCCAGCAGCTCGCCCGCGATGGAACGCCCCACCGCACCGGCGCCCGCAATAGCCACCCGCATCAGTGACCGCCCTCCTCGGGGCCCTCCGCGAAGGCCGCCTCGACCTTCGCGATCTCGTCCGTACGCATCATCACGTGCACGAGGTCGCCCTCCTGCAAGACGGTCTGCGACGTCGGCAGCACCGCTTCACCCAGCCGGGTGAGGAACGCGACACGTACGCCCGTCTCCTCCTGCAGCCTGCTGACCTTGTGGCCGATCCACGCCGGCGACGTGTGGACCTCCGCCAGCTGCACCCCGCCGCTCGGATCGCGCCACAGCGGCTCCGCGCCAGACGGCAGCAGCCGCCGCAGCATCTGGTCGGCGGTCCAGCGGACCGTCGCGACCGTCGGAATGCCCAGGCGCTGGTAGACCTCCGCGCGGCGCGGGTCGTAGATCCGCGCGGCCACGTTCTCGATGCCGAACATCTCCCGCGCCACCCGCGCGGCGATGATGTTCGAGTTGTCGCCGCTGCTGACCGCGGCGAACGCGCCCGCGTCCTCGATCCCCGCCTCGCGCAGGGTGTCCTGGTCGAAGCCGACTCCGGTGACACGGCGGCCGCCGAATCCCGATCCCAGGCGACGGAAGGCCGTGGGGTCCTGGTCGACGACGGCGACCGTGTGCCCCTGCTGCTCCAGGGTCTGCGCGAGGGCGGCTCCCACTCGCCCGCACCCCATGATGACGATGTGCACGACCGTCCTTCCGGCTGTCACTGATCCTGTCTCGCTGTCAAGACCCTCCAGGGTCTCAGACCGCGGCCCTAGCTAAACACGCGCGGTCGCCCCTTGGACCCGGGCGTCACGGGGAGACAGGATTCCGTTAAGGCCCGGGTGAGAAGTGGGCATGACTCATTTCGAACGCTTACGATCCTCCCCGTGTCCAAACTGACCGACGTGCCCAAACGGATCCTGATCGGCCGGGCGCTGCGCAGCGACAGGCTCGGGGAAACACTCCTCCCCAAGCGCGTTGCACTCCCCGTCTTCGCCTCCGACCCGCTCTCCTCTGTGGCGTACGCCCCTGGCGAAGTCCTGCTGGTCCTGTCCATCGCGGGTGTGTCGGCGTACCACTTCAGCCCCTGGATCGCCGCGGCGGTCGTGGTGCTGATGTTCACGGTCGTCGCCTCCTACCGGCAGAACGTCCACGCCTACCCGAGCGGCGGCGGGGACTACGAGGTCGCCAACACCAACCTCGGCCCGAAGGCCGGCCTGACCGTCGCCAGCGCCCTGCTCGTCGACTACGTCCTGACCGTCGCCGTCTCCATCTCCTCGGGTGTGGAGAACCTCGGCTCGGCCATCCCGTTCGTCGTCGAGCACAAGGTGCTCAGCGCCATCGTCATCATCGTGCTGCTGACGCTGATGAACCTGCGCGGCGTGAAGGAGTCGGGCAAGCTCTTCGCGATCCCGACGTACGTCTTCGTCGCCGGCGTCTTCATCATGATCCTCTGGGGCGCCTTCAAGGGCATCGTCCTCGACGACACCATGCGCGCACCGACCGCCGACTACGAGATCAAGCCCGAGCACCAGGGCCTCGCCGGCTTCGCGCTCGTCTTCCTGCTGCTGCGCGCCTTCTCCTCCGGCTGTGCGGCGCTCACCGGCGTCGAGGCGATCAGCAACGGCGTCCCCGCCTTCCGCAAGCCCAAGAGCAGGAACGCGGCGACCACGCTGCTGCTGATGGGCGGACTCGCCGTCACCATGTTCTGCGGCATCATCGGCCTGGCGATGGCCACCGACGTCAAGATGGCCGAGCACCCCGCGACGGACCTGATCCTCAACGGCGCCCCGGTCGGTGCCGACTACGTCCAGCACCCGGTGATCTCGCAGGTCGCCGCCGCCGTCTTCGGGGACGGAACGTTCTTCTTCGTGCTGCTCGCCGCCGCCACCGCGCTCGTGCTGTTCCTGGCCGCGAACACCGCGTACAACGGCTTCCCGCTCCTCGGCTCGATCCTCGCCCAGGACCGCTACCTGCCGCGTCAGCTGCACACCCGCGGCGACCGGCTCGCCTTCTCCAACGGCATCGTGCTGCTCGCCGGCGCGGCCATCCTCCTCGTCTGGATCTACGGGGCCGACTCCACCAAGCTGATCCAGCTCTACATCGTCGGCGTCTTCGTCTCCTTCACGCTCAGCCAGACCGGCATGGTCCGGCACTGGAACAGGCACCTGAGGACGGAGCGCAACAAGGCCAAGCGCCGCCACATGATCCGCTCCCGTGCGATCAACACCTTCGGCGCCTTCTTCACGGGCCTGGTGCTGGTGGTCGTCCTCGCCACCAAGTTCACGCACGGCGCCTGGGTCGCCCTGCTCGGCATGGTGATCTTCTACGGAACGATGACCGCGATCCGCAAGCACTACGACCGGGTCGCCGAGGAGATCGCCGCACCCGACGAGCCGAGCGACGACAGCGTGCGCCCCTCCCGCGTGCACTCGATCGTCCTGGTCTCCAAGGTCCACCGGCCGACGCTGCGCGCCGTCGCGTACGCCAAGCTGATGCGCTCCGACAAGCTGGAGGCGCTCAGCATCAACGTCGACCCGGCCGAGACCAAGGCGCTCCAGGCCGAATGGGAGCGGCGCGGCATCAACGTCCCGCTGAAGATCCTCGACTCCCCGTACCGCGAGGTCACCCGCCCGGTCATCGACTACGTCAAGAGCCTGCGCCGCGAGAGCCCGCGGGACGCGGTCAGCGTGATCATCCCGGAGTACGTGGTCGGCCACTGGTACGAGCACCTCCTGCACAACCAGAGCGCCCTGCGTCTCAAGGGCCGGCTGCTGTTCACGCCCGGTGTGATGGTGACCTCGGTGCCGTACCAGCTCCAGTCCTCCGAGGTCGCGAAGAAGCGGGCCAGGAAGCGCCAGGAGTGGAACGCGCCCGGCTCGGTGCGCCGCGGTCCGGTCGACGAGCGCCCCAGGCAGCCGGCGGCCAGGAGCTGAGCCGCGGGCCACGTAGACTGGTGGGCTGCCGCTCCGGCAGTCCCCGCCTCACCTCTGGAGTCACCTCGTCATGCAGAACGCACCTGATTCTTCGCTGATCGGGGAGGAGTACGAGGTCGAGGTCGGTCCCGTGGCGCACGGCGGCCACTGCATCGCCCGCACCGACGAGGGCCGCGTGCTGTTCGTCCGGCACGCGCTCCCCGGCGAGAAGGTCGTCGCCCGGGTCACGGAGGGCGAGGAGGGCTCCCGCTTCCTGCGTGCCGACGCGGTGCGCGTCCTGGAGGCGTCGAAGGACCGCGTCGAGGCCCCGTGCCCCTACGCCGGGCCCGGCAAGTGCGGCGGCTGCGACTGGCAGCACGCCAAGCCGGGGGCGCAGCGGCGCCTCAAGGGCGAGGTCGTCGCCGAACAGCTGAAGCGCCTCGCGGGCCTGACGCCCGAGGAGGCCGGCTGGGACGGCACCGTGATGCCGGCGCCGGGCGACAAGGTCCCGGCCGGCGAGGTGCCCGCGTGGCGCACGCGCGTGCAGTACGCGATCGACGCCGAAGGCCGGGCGGGCCTGCGCAAGCACCGCTCGCACGACGTCCAGCCCATCGAGCACTGCATGATCGCGGCACCGGGCGTCAGCGAACTGGGCGTCGAGAAGCGGGAGTGGCCGCAGATGGCCACGGTCGAGGCGATCGCGGCGTCCGGTTCGAGCGACCGCCAGGTCGTCCTCACGCCGCGTCCCGGCGGCCGGCTCCCGCTCGTCGAACTCGACAAGCCGGTCTCGGTCCTCCGCGTCGAGGAGCGCGACGGCTCCGTCCACCGCGTCCACGGCCGCGCCTTCGTCCGCGAGCGCGCGGACGAGCGCACGTACCGCGTGGGCATGGGCGGCTTCTGGCAGGTGCACCCGCAGGCCGCGGACGTGCTGGTGAAGGCCGTGATGCAGGGCCTGCTGCCCCGCAAGGGCGACATGGCGCTGGACCTGTACTGCGGCGTGGGCCTGTTCGCGGGTGCCCTCGCGGACCGGGTGGGCGAGAAGGGCGCGGTGCTCGGCATCGAGTCGGGCAAGCGCGCGGTGGAGGACGCCCGCCACAACCTCCAGGACTTCGACCGCGTCCGCATCGAACAGGGCAAGGTGGAGTCCGTACTTCCGCGCACCGGCATCGAGGAGGTCGACCTGATCGTCCTCGACCCGCCCCGCGCGGGCGCCGGCAAGCAGACGGTCAGGCACCTCGCCTCCCTGGGCGCCCGCCGCATCGCGTACGTGGCCTGCGACCCGGCGGCGCTGGCACGGGACCTGGCGTACTTCCGCGAGAGCGGCTACAAGCCGAGGACGCTGCGGGCGTTCGACCTGTTTCCGATGACGCATCACGTGGAGTGCGTGGCGATCCTTGAGCCGGCCGCGAAGGGCTTCTGATCTGCGATTCTGCGCGTGCGCATTATGTGCGGTGTGGGCGTTACGGGCGATATCTTGACGCTGAAATGACGCTCGTGACGCTCATTTGACGCTCGTTCTGATGGGGTGTCAGGCCCTCTGTGGGCTGCTCGGACGGCATGCGGTGGGCCTCGTGAGGGCGTGGCGGCCTGGCAGAAGCACCAGGGTCGGATCGGCAAGAGCTCCTTGCTCGCTCGCGGCTGCCAAAGGAGTTCATGTAGTCGACGTCGCCTGGTCACGGTCCAGGCTTCGTGCCGTCGCGGGGCTTCGAGCGGCCAGCAGTGCGGCGCCGCCCCGGCCGCCGAGTCGGACGATCTTCCTCGTGGACACCGGCCGCCGACCAGCGCGAGCACGGCAAGACGCCCGCACACCAGCCCCATGACCTGCAACTTCACGATGCGCACCGCTCAGTGGGAGTCCTCGTCGAGGCCGACCGGGTCCTTCTTGGGCCGGTGGGGCACCGGGAGCGGGCGGCTGTGGCCGCGGCGCGCGGCCGAGACCACGAAGTCACGGACCAAGGAGCGCGTGCTCGGAGCGCCGGCGAGCAGTCCCTGCTCGCGCATGGCGGTGAGGAAGTCCGCGGCGGTGCTGATCCGGGTGTGGGCCCAGCGGATTCGGTGCTTGAGCCCGCGGGCCGCCGGGGCATCCGGGTCAACGCCGTGGCGCCCGGCTACTTCGCCGGCGAGATGGCAGCGGTCGTGCCCGAGGACCTGCTGATGGGCGCCATCGCAGAACGCAGCCCTCTCGGCAGGCTGGGCCGACAGCACGAATTGGACTGCAGTGCTCTTCCTGGCATCGCCGGCCTCGTCCTGCATCACCGGCAGCACGCTCGCCGTCGACGGCGGCACGTCCGGCCGCGGAGTCCTCAGCTTCGACGTTGCCGGGGCCTGCTGTCTCCAGCCATGCCAGCGCGATCACCCAGCTCGACGCCTGTGCATCCGAGCTGGGTGATCAGGAAGACGTGATCGTCGTTCCCGATGACGCCGGGGCAGGTCGGAGGGATTTCAGGATGGTTCGATCATGAGGGGAGAGCCCCGTCGGTGAAGACTGTACGGAGGCTGGCGCACGCGTCCGCGACGGCTTCGGTGGCCTTGGCGAAGGTGCCGGTCTCGGTGAAGAACCCGTGGAACACCCCTGGATAGCGGTGGTGCAGCATGGGTACGCCTTCTGCCTCGAGCCGGCGTGCGTATGCCTCGGCGTCGTCGCGCATGCAGTCCACTTCCGCGGTGATGATGTGGGCGGGGGCGAGAGCGGCCAGGGTCGGAGCCTGGAGGGGCGTCAGGAGTGGGCTGGGTGCCACGCCGTCGCCGACGTACTGACGCATAAACCATTGCGCGTCGGCGGTCCCCAGCAGGGGGGCGTCTGCGAACTCGGTCCAGGACGGGCGCTCGAAGGAGTCGTCCACCCCCGGGTAGACGAGGATCTGGAGGGCCGGCTGGGGCAGTCCGCGGCTGCGCAGGTCCAGGCAGAGCGCTGCCGCCAGGCTTCCGCCGGCCGATTCGCCGCCGACCGCGATGCGGTGGCTGTCGATGCCGAGGGCGGCCGCGTTTTCGACGAGCCAGCCGTGGGCTGCCCTGGTGTCGTCGATGGCGGCGGGGTACGGATGCTCGGGGGCCAGCCGGTAGTCGACCGAGACCACGACGCACTCGGCGTGGCGGCTGAAGAGACGGCACACTTCGTCGGAGCCGTCCAGGGTGCCGACCGTGAAGCCCCCGCCGTGGAGGTAGAGGAGGCAGGGCAGGCCGGCAGGCCCCGTGCGGGGCGCGTGCGGCCGGTAGATGCGAACCGGCACGGAGTGCAGTGCCCCGGCCGGCCCGGTCCAGGTCGCGGTCTCTTCCGTTACGGACGCGACCTGGGTGAGCCGGGGCGGAGGTTGCGGGGCCGTGAACCTCCGCACCCCCTCCAGCCCGAGGGTATGCAGAGGCTGCGGGAGCACCTCGGCCAGAAAGTCGGCTGCCAGGACCGACTCGGGATCGAGGAGTCCGCGCCAGCCGGGCGGCGATTGTGCCCCTGTGGCCGCGGGTCCTGGCCGGGCCGGTCTGCCGTCCGGGTCAGGAGATGGTATCGGTCGCTCGACGGGGGGAATGGGGGGAGTGGTCACAGGGGCGCTCCGCATGCAGGGACCTTGACAAGATCTAGCCGGTTAGGCATGGTCGCACGACTAGATCATGCGATCAACATGCGGGGAGGGGCTGATTGCGGGATCCGGCGATACATTGGACAGGCCACAGGCTCCGTACCACGGGATACTCGGAACGGTCATGACTGAGCTCGGCAGCCCCCAGGACGCCAGATCCTCGCAAGGCGGTCTTTCCGCGGGTGTGTCCGCGGCCGATGGTGCGGTCATGGTGTTGGACCGTGAGCAGCGGCTCGTCGGGTGGAGCCGAGAAGCCGAGAAGTTGTTCGGGTATCGCCCGGATGAGGTGTTGGGCCGTCCCGCCGATGTGATCCTGGCCGACGCGGACACCGGCACCGGCCTGTTCACCGCCAGTGGGGGTCGTGGGCGGACGCCGAAAATCCGGCCGGTACGCCGTCGTGACGGGCACCGGGTCGAGGCGGCCGTGAACTGCAGCCGGCTGCCTCACGGTACATCCGGGGTTGCCTGGCTCGTGCGAGCGATGCCCGCGCGAGAACTGCGCGAGCAGGTCGTCGACCGGGCCGTGATAGCCGGGCTCTACCGCCAGTCGCCCGTCCTGCTGACCATCTACGAAACGGACGGCCGGATTCGCTGGTTCAACCATGCGGTCGAGGAGCAGTTCGGCGCCCCGGTGGAGCAATGCGCCGGGAAGTTCCAGAAGGACCTCCTCCCGGAAGGCGCGCTCCTGCATGACGAAGGTCATCAGACGCCGGACGTCGAGGAGATCATCCGACGCGTCGCGCGGACCGGCGAACCGGTGATTGACATGCGCTACCGGAGCGTCACCCAAGTCGAGCCGCTGCGCGAGCACGTCTGGACGGCCTCGTACTTCGTGCTCAACGACGAGGAAGGGGTGCCGGTCGGGGTCTGCGAGACCGGCGTGGACATCAGTGAGCGCTATGTGGCGCAGCAGCGCCTGGCGTTGCTGAGCAGGGCGGGGGGCAGCATCGGTGGAACCCTGGACATGCGGCGCACGGCGGGCGAGCTGGGCGATCTGGTGGTTCCGGAGTTCGCGGACGCGGTCGTGGTCGGTCTGTTCGCGTCGGTGCTGAGCGGGCAGGAACCCCCGGTGTCGGTGAGCGGCGGCAAGGCCGGTTCCGAGCTGTGCGAGGTGGCGCGGAGCACGCGTGCCGCGGCGGTCGGTGACATCGCGGCCGCGGCCCTGGACGCGGCAGGACCGGGATGTCTCGCGGACGCCGCGCCGGTCTTTGACCCGGCGGCCGGTGCTCTGGTGGTGCCGTTGGAAGCCCGGGACGTGGCGATGGGGGCGGTGGCCTTCGTGCGATCCGCGCCGCGTGATCCCTTCGATGCCGAGGAAGTCGCGCTCGCCGAGGAACTGGCGTCCCGTACCGCAGTGTGTGTGGACAACGCCCGCCGGTACGCCCGGGAGCACGCGACCGCACTGATGTTGCAGCAAAACCTCCTGCCCCGCGCGCTGCCCCGGCCGGCCGGGGTGGAGCTCGCCCACCGCTACCTGCCGGCAACGGGGCCGGTGGGTGTCGGCGGGGACTGGTACGACGTCATCCCGCTGTCCGGGGCGCGCGTCGGGTTCGTGGTCGGGGACGTGGCGGGCCGTGGAATGAATGCAGCCGCCACCATGGGGCGTCTGCGTACCACCGTGGCCGCCCTTGCGGCGCTCGATCTCGCGCCGGAAGAACTTCTCGCCCGCCTGGACGACCTGGTGGTCCAGGCCGGTGCCATCCGGACGGCGGATGAGGCGGAGGACCAGGCGTTCGGCGTCACCTGCCTGTACGCGATCTACGACCCGGTTTCGCGGCGCTGCGTCATGGCACGGGCGGGGCACCCCCCGCCTGTGCTGGTCACGCCCGGCGGACGCGCCGAACTCCTCGACCTTCCCGCCGGGCCTCCGCTGGGCCTGGGCGGCCTTCCCTTCGAGAGTGCGGAAGTCGAGGTTCCGGAAGGCGCGGTGCTCGCGCTGTACACCGACGGGCTGGTGGAAAGCCGGGACCGGGACATCGACTTGGGGATTCGCGCCCTGTGCGAGGTGGTCTCCGACCCTGGGAGCGACCCGCTGGAAAACCTCTGCGACAGCGCCACCGCCGCGCTGCTGCCGCAACCGCCCGAGGACGACGCCGCCCTGCTCCTGGTCCGGATGCACGCCCTCGCCGAGGATCTGGTGTCCACCTGGGACATACCCGCCGACCCCGGCGAAGTGGCCCGCGCGCGGTCGCTGGTCGGTGAACAGCTCGAACGGTGGGAAATCGGTGAGGGTGCCTCCTTCACGGTGGAACTCGCCGTCAGCGAACTGGTCACCAACGCGATCCGCTACGGCCGCCCCCCGATCCGCCTGAGGCTGATCCGGGAACGCGGACTCATCGTCGAAGTCTCCGACGGCGGTCACACCTCCCCGCACCTGCGTCGAGCCGCGATGGAGGACGAGGGCGGCCGCGGCCTCTTCCTCGTCGCACAGATGACGCAACGCTGGGGAACCCGCTACACCCCGACCGGCAAGACGATCTGGACCGAATTGTCATTGGATCCACAGGAGATCACCCCCCTGGCGTTCGGACTGTGACGCCTTTGGGTGAAAGCCGGCAACACTCGCGCAGATCCATTCCCGCAGCCGCGCCCTGCACGGCCCGTACGCGCGCAAGCAGGTCTGACCACATCGTTCGCCAAAGTGGATGGCCGGCCCATGATACCGTTCAAGTGGTTCAAATGACTGAGTCGGTTCCTCTGGGAGTGTTGGATGGCGTACGTGTCGGCGGAGGCGCGGCGGGAACAGTTGATCGAGGCGGCTGTGCGGGTGATCGCTCGCGAGGGCGCCGACGGAGCCACTACCCGGAAGATCGCCGATGAGGCGAAGGCACCACTCGCCTCCCTCCATTACTGCTTTCAGAACAAGGAAAACCTCCTGCTCGCCGTCTTTGCGCAGCTCTCTGAGGAGATGCCTGTCGACGTCGATCTGCCGGAGGGCGAGAACGCGACTCTGGGGCACGTGATAGAGCGGCGCTTGACGAGCGCCATGCAGTGGAGCGTGGAGAACCCCGTCCGGGTGCGGGCCATGATCGAGGTCACAGTCTGGGCCGACCGCTACAACCCTGAGCTTTCCGTCAGCTTCTACGACGCCTTCTTCAAGTCTTCGGAGGCAGCCTTGCGCCAGGCCGACGAGACGCTTTCGGATGAGGAGCTGGACTCGGTGGTGAGGGTCGCGACGTCCATGGTCGACGGGCTCTCGCTACAGATGCTTACAGACGGTGACAAGGAGCGCACGCTGCGCGACACGGCGACCGCCTGCGCGATGCTGAAGGCCTACCTGGGCGAAGGTGCGCGAAAGACCGCCTGAAGGAGCCGCGTTTCCGGACGCTGGAGGGGTGCCGGAGACGCGGCTGTCAAGAGCGCACCTGTCGGTGGGGCGCAGCCCTAATGCAGGCGGATGAAGGCAAGTCGGCGGTCTGCCTTCGCACCGGTGCTGGCCGGCCCAGAGGCATCGACCGGCGAGCGCCTGCCGAAGAGAGCCGAACTCGCCGACCGCTACGCGGAGTCGAGCGGACGTGACCTGGACCGCCTGGACTTCCACCTGGGCGTCGGATACTTCAACCTCCAGGGCCTGACCGGAGGCACCGGCTTCGACGCCGTCGGCGAGGCCCCCGGCCCCTGACGGCCGCCGGGCTGCGCGCAGTCGCGCAGGGCGCGTGAGCGGGAGCACGACGATCTAAGGCGCTCGTCCCCGAACACCCTCGGGGACGAGCGCTCGCGCCGTAGTGGGGCGGGACCCCTGCCTGTCAGTTCAGTTCATACCCTTCACCAACTCCGTGACGAAGGAGAGGTCCTGGCCCGTGCGCGACGCCGAGAGGTCGCCGTCGAGCGGGGTGATCGTCGCGTAGCCGTCCTTCAATAGTTGGTAGTCGACGTCGCTCCGGTCCGAGTCGGCGTTGACGGCGGAGATGTCGTAGTCGCCGTCCTCCCGAAGCGTGTAGGTGGTCGGGAAGGGATCTATGGCGTCCAGCTTCGCTGCTTTCACCTCCTTGAGGCCGTCGAAGGGGTAGTTGACGTTGAGGCCGAGGCCCTTGGGCAGGAGCCGCCGGCAGTCCTCGGACGACTCCTGCAGGGTGCGCAGGAGCTTGACCACGAAGGCTGATGTGCCCTCGAAGTCCGGCGGATTCGTGGCGTCCCCGTCGTAGTCCCAAGGAGACTCGGAGCTGACGGCGATCGACGAGACCCCGCGGTCCATGGCGGTGGTCGCCGCGCCGACGGTCCCCGAGTGGTTGGTCACGCGCGAGGTGTTCTGCCCGTAGTTGGCACCCGACACCACGACATCCGGGTACCGGTCGGCGGGGAGCGCGTGGAGCGCGAACGCCACCGCGTCGGCGGGGGAGCCGTCGACGGCGAGAATGTCGTCATCCTGCGCCACTGGGTGGGTCACCTTCAGCACCCCGCCGTACGCGATCCGCGAGCTCATGCCCGACTGGTTCTTCAGCGGGGCGACCATCGTCACCCGGTGCCCGGCGGCCTTGAGCGCTGTGTAGACCGCCTGGATGCCTGGTGCCGACCAGCCGTCGTCGTTGGTCAGGAGCACATCGAGAGGTCCTGTGCAGCTTGGGCGCGCGGCGGTTGCGGCGGCACGGCTCTCTCCATGCGCCGTGACGGCGACGGATGGTCCGGCCACGCCCAGTGTGGCCAGACCGAGAGCGAGGCTCGCGATCCTGCCTCGTCGATTCATCATGTGTTCTCCGATCCTCGGGGTGAAGGCGCCCCCTTCTTGGGGCGTGTTCCTTTCGCGATGCCGCGTTCTGCGCTACGGAGAGACCATGCGACGGGGACGAGTCGCGTGACTCGCTCGGCTCCGAGAGGCCGTGTCGCGGGCTTCCGTGCCTGCCTGCGACCGCCGTAACCCTGTTGGTTTCGCGGTATTTGACGGGTACTCAGTAGCAGCGCAGCCGTTCGAGCAGGGCCGGATCGACGTCCGAGCTTCACGGTCTGGGCCCTGCGCCGACGAAGCCGACCGCCAGCGCCCTGTCCTCGCCGGGCGCCGTCGTTCACGTTCCCCACGGCGGCCTCGAGCATCCGGCCCTTGAAGCCCGCGGCCTGAATGACGTCGAGCGCGGCGCGGCATCCCACGGCGTATGCGTTCAGACGGGCGGTGCTGGTCGCTCGCGATCGCGGCGACCGACTCGTTCGCCATGGCGGCGAAAGTCCGGGAGGCCATCTCGCTCAGAGCGTTGAGGGTCTCCGGGGCGACGTACGCCCTGGTCCAGGGCGTACGCCGCCGCCTCGACGCAGGCGTTCAGCGCCGGCGAGCAGAACGCGCCGATGATGGTGGCGTCGAGCACGCCGGCGGCCTTGACGTCGTCTGACACAAGCGTCGAGTGGGTTACTTGTCGCCATCAGGGTCTGCTCGTGCCCGCCCCACGCCTCCGATGAGCCCGGGTGGACGACCGTTCCCGGTGCCGATCTGCTGCGGGTAGCAGAGAATCGCTCGTGCCGGTCCAGCCGGTGACGCCCGCCAGCGCCTTATGCGTCGTGTCGTACGGCGAGGTGCAGGTGACCACCACCTTCGAGGACCGCGCCGTCTCGTCGATGTCCCGGATCGAGCTCACTCCGTCGGGAGCAACTGCCTCGGCTCTGGCCGGGGAGCGGTTCCATGCGGCCGTCTTGCGGCCTTTGCGGCGAAGTGCGGGCCAGTGCGGCGCCTATCAGTCCGCAGCCGAGCACGGCCACGTCGGTCACGGTGCCCGGTCGGGCGCACTGAGAGTGACCACTGGGGGAGGTTTCGAGGGATCGTGGCCTTCGAGGACCTGCACCTGGAGCTGCTCGTTGCTCCGTGCGCTCCCTCGCCGCCGGGCTTGACGCCGCGGTCGGCCGGCAGCACGGCTACCTGGTTCGCCTTGACGTTCAGCATGTGAGCCTGGTGTCGGCAAGAACGAGTGCGTTGCCGTTCGGGTGGCGGCCAGCGCTGCCTTCGACGAGCGAAGCTTGATCGATCACGATGTCCGTTGCGGCGTCGGCGGCTTACGCGGCCTGCGCCACCAGGGCCTTGAAGGCGCCCGGGTGGCGGGCGGAGGACACGGCTGTGGCGGCGAGAACGCCGACCGGGAAGGCGGCTGCGACCAGGTATCCCACGGTGTAGAGGTGGGGCTGCGGCACTCCGGGGACCTCGGGGATGAAGGCGAGGGACAGGACGATCGTGTTGACCGCGGCGCCGAAAGCGGCGCCGATCATCATCACCGTGGCCGGGATGCCAGCAGCCATCCCGGCCTGCTCCTCGTCCACCACCAGCTGCGGAATCGCAAACGAGCCGCTGTAGCCTGCGCGGCTTCCGAGACCGACGAGGGCCGAGCCGACGAGGTACTGCCACGTGTGGTCGTGGGCGAACGCGAGCCACACGAGTCCGAGGCCGCATATTGCCGCGCCCACGGCCAGGATGACGCCGGGACGTCCCTGCTGCACCATGCGTTCCGCCACCTTGCCACTGATGAACATGGTCAGCGCGAACGGCAGCATGAGGAGGCTCGTCCCGAGCGCGTCGGTGCCGAGGCCGTATCCGACCTCGGCCGGGGTCTGGGCGTAGTAAGCGACCAGCAGGACGAAGGCCGCATCGACAGCGCCGAACAGGAAGGAGGCCACGCAGGCCGTCGTGGCGTACGGCCGCTTCAGCATCGCGAGGTCGAAGACCGGGGCGGTCGACCGGCGCTGCGCCAGCACCCAGGCGACAGCGGCGACGACCCCGATGGCAAGGATCAGGTAGCACACGTTGCCCCAGACGCTGATCTGCGCCATGGCGAGCAGTATCAGCGTCACCCAGGCGATCATCCACACCGTTCCCCACACGCCGATCCGCGCCGAGGAGGCGGGGCGCGAGTGCGGAACGACCGCCAGAAGTGCCGCCGTGGTCGCCGCGAACGCCGCTGCCAGGATGCAGAAGAAGGCCGACAACGACAGGTACTTCACCGACAGGCCGCCGCCCACCATGCCGGCCACGACGCCGGTTCCGGTGGCCATGACCAGGACGCTGACCGCGGTGGCCACCGAGGAGTCGGACAGGTGGCGGCGCAGGAAGCCGAGCGGGAGCATCTGCGCCGCGCTGCCGAAGCCGAGCACGGCCGACCCGACGAGCAGTGCCGGGTACGAGTCGGCGATGGCGGGGATCAGCGCGCCCACCGTGAGGAGGACGCCGGACCACAGCAGCATCGTGCGGTCGTCGACGATGTCCTGCAGGCGCGGAATGAGCACGAAGCCGGCGCCGCTGCCTAGCAACATCGCCGTGATGACCCAGGTCGCCGCCGAGACGCCGACTGCGAAGTGGCTCTGCATCAGGGGCAGCAGAGGCCCCAGCATGAAGTTGACAGCGATGGTCACCGTGCACAGCAGCGCGGAGACGCTGATCAGTGAGCCTCGCTTGCTCGAAGCCTGGGCTGCAACGCCTGTTCCGGCGCTGAGCACTGTCTCGTTCGCTCTTGTCATCGTGATTCACTCCCGTACGAGAGGGGGCACCGTCTCCTCCGGCTGAGCCCGGCGCCGACGTGTGAGGTGGGTCTCAAGGTGCGTGGCAGGGCCTCGCCGCGGCTATGGCAGGACCGACCAACATGCGGGTGGCTGTGGTGCACCATGCACCACAGCGCCGCTGCTGTGCGTAAGCGCGTCGCCAGTGGCCGGGCGCCTGCTTGCCGACCCGTTACTGTGTGTCTGGCCTGGTGAGGACCTTGCTCTGTGCAGAGAACGCGAGATCGGCGAGCCCGGCCTGCTCGGCGAGGTCGAGATTCTCGACAGCCGCCCCGATCAGCCGGCCACGGTGCCCCGCGGCACGCATGGTGGCCAGCGTGGCCCGGGCGCCCTCAGCGAAGGTCTTCAGTGTCGCCTGGTCGGTCTCGTGGGAGTCGAGGGCGATCGCGGTCGCGGTCTCCGGCGTCACTTCCTCGAGCAGGGCGATCGCCTGCGCCGCCGTCGAAGCCAACGCCCGCGGGGAGAGTCCCTGATCGATCGCATAGGTCGCTGCCTCGACGTAGGCGCCCAGCGCCGCGACGAAGAACGCGCCGATCATGCTCGCCTCCAGCACCCCGGCGCCGCGCACCTCGTCGGAAACGTGCTGTGACGCACCGCCGAGGCTCATGAAGACGTCCCGGTGCTCCTCCCAGAGGTCGGCCGGCCCGGACACGAGGACCATTCCCTGGGGAGAGCCGATGCCGCTGGGGTAGGAGGCGATGAGTCCGTCGAGGTAGGAGGCACCTCGCTCGCCCGCCCAGCGCGCCATGTCCTCGGCTTCGTCGGCCGATCCGCTGCCCAGATTGACCAATGTGGTGGAGCCCCAGGCGGTGACCGGCTGGAGAGCCGAGCGCGTGCTCTCGTAGTTGTTGGTGCAGGCGATGCAGATCCTCGACGCCGGCACCGCTTCGTCGAGTGAAACCACAGGCGAGACGCCCGAGTCGGCGAGCGCGAGAGCCCGTTCCGGCGAGCGGTTCCACGCGGCCACCGAATAGCCCCGCCCGGCGAGGGTTCTCGCGAGTGCGGCTCCCATCAGCCCACAGCCGATGACCAGGACGTCGTACTTCTTCGTACTGCCCATGAATCCATTCCTTTCGATGACTGCCACGTCGCTCGTCACTTCCAACCGACGGGGGCGCACGCCTCAGGCCGACGTCGCCGGACGGCCTGCAGGCCGGCACTACGGTCCCCTGCAATGCGACGCGCAGGCCGACGACGACGGAGTTACCGCACTCCTGGGTCGCACATGGGTCGACGGGGGCTGAAATGGCTCTCTTCCGCTTCGACCCTGGCTGCTGGGGCCGTCGTCCTGCCAGGGCGCGTTCAGCACAGGTTCGAGTGAGACTGGGTGTACTCCGCACCTTGCGGCATCCGCACGGTGGGAGGCACCATGCCCCAATCCCTTTCACGCCTACGATCGCGGTGCATGAAGATGTTGTGGCCGAATCCGTCCGAACGGGTGTGCGAGCTGATTCGGCAAATCGCTGAAGGCCTGCTGCCGGTGCCGGACGAGGTCGTCGACCAGGTGTGGCGGGCCTCGCAGCGCGAGGCGCGGCAGCGCGAGTACGTCGACGATCCCGTGCTGTCGGAGGCGGACCGGCGCCTCTGCAAGGCCAATCTGACGCACTGGCTCGTGTCCAACCTGCAGGAACCGGGGCGCCGGGTGACTCCGGCCAAGGACCGCGAGATGCTGATCACCGCCCGCGACCTTGTGCTGCGCGGGATGGACCTGAACGAAATCGGGTCCTGGCGTGCCGCCCAGCGGGTCGGCTGGGGGTTGTGGGTCGAGCAGTGCTTCGCCGCGACCACGGACCGCGACGAGCTGCGCGAGCTGATAGAGGTGTCCACCAACTCGCTGACGACCTATACCGACGACTCCATCGCCGCGGTCGGAACCTACGTCGACGAAATCCGCGCGGAGATGGGCCTCGGCGCACAGGCGCAGCGGCACACGACGGTCCAATTGCTGCTGCAGGGCGCGCGCATCAGCCCCGGACGTGCGGAGGAGCAGCTCGGGTATCCGCTGGCCGGGCATCACGTCGCGGCGATCCTGTGGGTCGATTCCCCAGCCGATGTGCATGAGCTCGAGCGAGCCGCCGAGTGCGTCATGCGGACGTGCGGTGCGACCCGCCGTCTGACCCTCCCGCCGAGCACATCCGCGCTCTGGCTGTGGATCCCTGCGCACGAGGCTCCGCCGGCGGCCGATGTTCTGCACGTCTTGGAGAAGACCCCCGGCGTACGCGTGACCCTCGGCCGTCCCGGAGCAGGTCTCCCGGGTTTCAGGCAGAGCCATCTGGACGCTGCCGCGGCACAGCGCCTGCTGGCCCGGGTCGGATCGCCGCGACAGGTCGTCCGCTACGAGGATGTGCACCTCGTCGACCTGCTCACAGCCGATCCGAGCCAGGCCGAGCAGTTCGTAGCCGGCGCTCTCGGCGATCTGGCGACAGCGGACCCGGTCCTGCAGTGCACGGTGCGCACCTACATCGCCGAGGGGTACAGCGTTTCGAGAACCGCCGACCGGTTGTTCGCCCACCGCAACACCATCGAACGGCGTCTCGCCAAGGCCCGCACAATGCTGCCGAGGCCGCTCGACCACGATCCGACGAGCGTTTCGGCCGCCCTCATGCTGGTGGAACTGCAGCAGGACCAGGGCTCCGGATGTTGATCGGCTGCGCGGTGCGGAACGGTGAGGTTCGCACCTGCTCTCGTGCGCAAACTGGGCGGCCCTCAAAAGCTCCTCAATAGCCTTGGATATCAAGGGAATTCGGCGATCCGTCGGATGTCCGTGGTGGTTGACGGGAATCGGCTGACCGGGCGCGCCGGGCGGTGCGGCTCTGCTGGTGTGCGGGGACGAGTCGGGGTGGTGCACCGCGCGATGGCGATCGTGCCTGGAAGTGGGGCAGCAGGCGCCCCTTCGCGCGCTGCCCCGCGGCTCCACCGCTCGGCGGGGCTCGGCCACGAATCTCATCGCGGCCATCGCCCCCGAGTTCGAGAAAGTCGGCGGCAGTCTCGACTCTGCGGCGATCTCGCATGAGGGGTGTGAGGTTCCCCGAGCGGGTGATCCTGCCCTGACCTGGCACGCGACCCGGACTCGACTCAGGCCTATGACCTCGCGCTGATCTCCGCCGATACCACCAGATGCGCGAGGACTTCGGCATCGGCCGGGCGCGCAACCGCACCCGGCGCGCGGTGGAGCGCTCCGTCCCGTTCGGCCTGGCCGTCTGCACGACCACCGTGCTCTGATACGCGCTGCACGGGCACCACCCCGCCGACCTCACCGAGCGCCCGGCCCCGAGGAAATCGCGGCCGTCACCCGCGCCTGGGCCGCAGCAGCCGCGTAGAGCCCACCCCAAGATCACCGTTCGCTACAAAGCCGAGGGTGTAGCGGGTGCCCTGTCGCCGGGTGAGTTGCGCGACGAGGAAGAGGCCTCGGCCCCCTTCGTCGGTGGTGCGGGCATGCCGCCATGCGGGGTTGGGGGTGTCGAAGACGCCGGCGCCCATGCCGCGTTCCACCAGGCGCCGGATCTCGACGTCGATCTGCCGGCGGATGTCCCGGATCTCGGCGAGGTGCTCGTCGCCGAGCGAGGCCGGCTCATGGTTCACGATGCGTGCGCTGGTGTGGGCCCAGGTGTGGTGGACGGCGAAGGAGCGTACGGCGGCGGCCGGCTGGGTCGGGTGCCGAGGCGATCGCCCGAACGGACCAGGTCGAGTGTCGGCTCGTGCCGGTCCGCGAGATCAGGTGGAGTAGCTCCTCCTTGGACTTGTGGTGGACGTAGAGCGCGGCCGGACTCATGCCCGCGGTCGACGCGATGTCGCGCGTGGGGGTCCCGTGGAAGCACCGGTCCGCGAACGCGGCCTCGGCCTCGAGCGGCTGTGCGCGGGTCTCGCCGGCGCGGGAACGGTCCTCGGGGCTGGTCATGTCGTCCTCCGTCACTGTCACCGTCCTGGCCGCTCCGGCTCGTGTGATGCGGGTTACATGCAGTCGCCGGTTGACGCCTCGGTCCCCCTGGGGCAGGGTGACCGGCAACGCGGTAAGCAACCGCTTAGTATGTTGAAGGGGAGCATTGATGCCTGAAGCCGTGATCGTCGCCACCGCCCGCTCGCCGATCGGCCGGGCCGTCAAAGGGTCGCTGAAGGACATGCGTCCCGACGACCTCGCCGTCCAGATGGTGCGGGCGGCGCTGGCGAAGGTGCCCGAGCTCGACCCGACCGAAATCGACGATCTGGTCCTCGGGTGCGGCCAGCCCGGCGGTGAGTCCGGCTTCAATATGGCCCGTATCGTCTCGGTGCTGGCCGGTCTGGACTCTGTGCCCGGAACCACGGTCAACCGCTACTGCTCGTCCAGCCTGCAGAGCACCCGGATGGCCCTGCACGCGATCAAGGCTGGGGAGGGCGATGTGTTCCTCTCCGTCGGGGTCGAGACGGTGAGCCGGTACTTCAAGGGCAATGCTGACGGCCTGCCGGACACCGAGAACCCGGTCTTCGCCGAGGCGCAGGCGCGCACCGAGAAGTTCGCCTCCGGTGGCCAGACCTGGGCCGACCCGCGGACCGAGGGCCGGCTGCCCGACGCCTACATCACGATGGGGCAGACCGCCGAGAACGTCGCGCAGTCCATGGGCGTGACGCGCGCGGACCAGGACGCCTTCGCGGTGCGCTCGCAGAATCTGGCGGAGCAGGCCATCGCCGACGGCTTCTGGGCCCGTGACATTACCCCTGTGACGCTGCCCGACGGCAGCCAGGTCACCCGGGACGACGGCCCGCGCCCCGGCGTCACCCTGGAGGCGGTCTCCGCGCTCAAGCCGGTCTTCCGCCCCGACGGCACCGTGACGGCCGGCAACTGCTGCCCGCTCAACGACGGCGCGGCGGCGCTGGTGATCATGTCCGACACGAAGGCGAAGCAGCTCGGCCTCACGCCGCTGGCGCGCATCGTCAGCACCGGCGTCACCGGCCTTTCGCCCGAGATCATGGGGCTCGGTCCGGTCGAGGCCTCGAGGCAGGCGCTCGCCCGCGCCGGCCTGACCATCGGCGACATCGACCTGGTCGAGATCAACGAGGCGTTCGCCGCCCAGGTGATCCCGTCGGCCCGGGAGCTGGGCATCGACTTCGACCGGCTGAACGTCAACGGCGGGGCGATCGCCGTGGGGCACCCGTTCGGCATGACCGGCGCTCGCATCACCAGCACCCTGATCAACTCCCTGCAGTACCACGACAAGCAGTTCGGCCTGGAGACCATGTGCGTCGGCGGCGGCCAGGGCATGGCCATGGTCCTCGAGCGGCTGAGCTGAGAGGAGCGACCCCATGAGCACGAGGTTCGCAGGACGGACCGCGATCGTCACCGGAGCCAGCCGGGGGATCGGCCTGGCCATCGCCGAGCGGCTGGTGGCCGACGGCGCGAAGGTCGTCGTCACCGCCCGCAAGCAGGAGGCGCTCGACGAGGCCGTGGCCAGGCTGGGCGGACCCGGCCACGCGATCGGTGTGGCTGGGCACGCGGCCGACGTCGACCACCAGGCCGAGGTCGTCAAGCGCGCGGTCGACACCTTCGGCAGTGCCGACCTGCTGGTCAACAACACCGGCATCAACCCGGTGTACGGCCCGATGGTCGAGATGGACCTGGACGCGGCCCGCAAGATCGTCGAGGTGAACTGCCTGGCGGCGCTGTCGTGGGTGCAGCAGGTGCACCAGGCCTGGATGAAGGAACACGGCGGCTCGGTGGTCAACGTCTCCTCCGTGGCCGGCATCCGGCCGTCGCCGGGCATCGGCTTCTACGGCGCCAGCAAGGCGATGCTCACCCACATCACCCAGGAGCTGGCCGTCGAGCTCGGCCCGGACATCCGGGTGAACGCGGTGGCCCCGGCGGTGGTGAAGACGAAGTTCGCCACCGCGCTCTACGACGGGCGGGAGGAGGAGGTCGCCGCGGCGTACCCGCTGGGGCGGCTCGGTGTCCCGGAGGACATCGGCAGCGTGGTGGCGTTCCTGCTCTCCGACGAGGCTGCGTGGATGACCGGGCATCTGCTGGTGGTCGACGGCGGCGTGACCCTGACCGGAGGTGTCTGATGCCGGTGCAGGGACAGAGCGTCGTGGTCACCGGCGCCAGCCACGGCATCGGCCGTGCGTTGGCCGCGCGGCTCGCGGCGGAAGGCGCGCGGGTCGTGGTCAACGACCTGGACGGCGAGGCCGCGACGCAGGTGGCGCGGGAGATCGGTGCGTACGCCGTGCCCGGTGACGCAGCGTCAGAGGCGGGCGTGGCCTCGCTGGTCGAGGCCGCCCGGGCACACCTGGACGGCATCGACATCTGGTTCGCCAATGCCGGCATCGACCGCGGCCACGGGTTGGACGCCTCAGAAGAGGACTGGGCGGCCACCCACGACGTCAACGTGCTGGCGCACGTGCGCGCCGCGCGGCTGCTCGTGCCCGAGTGGGTCGAGCGGGGCGCCGGCCGGTTCGTGGTCACGGCGTCCGCGGCCGGCCTGCTGACCATGCTGGGCAGCCCGACGTACTCGGTCAGCAAGCACGCCGCCGTCGCGTTCGCCGAATGGCTCTCGGCGACCTACCGCCACCGCGGCGTCGTCGTGCAGGCGATCTGCCCGCAGGGCGTGAAGACCAGGATGCTGGACAACGCCGGCGGGCTGCAGGACCTGCTCAGTCACGACGCCGCGCTCGCGCCCGAGGACGTCGCCGAGACCGTGTGGCAGGCCCTGCAGGACAACCGGTTCCTGATCCTGCCGCACCCCGAGGTCGGCGAGTACTACACCAACCGGGCCGGGCGGACCGACCGCTGGCTGGCCGGCATGAACAAACTCCAGCGCCGTCTCGAGGAACAGGGGGCGCTCGCATGAAGGCCTGGCAGGTGGCCGAGCTCGGCCGACCCCGCGACGTACTCCGGCTCGTCGAAGTGGCCGACCCCGAGCCGGGGCCGGGACAGCTCGTGGTGAAGGTGCTGGCCGCGCCGGCCAACTTCCCCGACGTCCTGATGTGCTGCGGGGAGTACCAGGTCAAGCCGGAGCTGCCGTTCACGCCGGGCGTGGAGCTGTGCGGCGAAGTGGCCGCGCTCGGCGAGGGAGTCACCGGGTTCGCGGTCGGAGACCGGGTACTGGGCGGTGCCGTACTGCCGTACGGCGGCTTCGGAGAGCTCGCGCTCTTGGATGTTGCCACCACCTTCCCGGCGCCCGCGGACCTCGACGACGCCGAGGCGGCCTCGCTCTACATCGGCTACCAGACCGGCTGGTTCGGCCTGCACCGCCGGGCGGGCCTGCGCGCGGGCGAGACACTGCTCGTGCACGCCGCGGCAGGCGGTGTCGGCAGCGCTGCCATCCAGCTCGGGAAGGCTGCCGGCGCCCGGGTGATCGGCGTGGTCGGCGGCCCCGAGAAGGCTGAGGTCGCCCGCAAGCTCGGCGCCGACGTGGTGGTGGACCGCCGCGAGGAGGACTTCGTCGACGTCGTGAAGGCCGAGACCGGCGGCCGGGGTGCCGACGTCGTCTACGACCCCGTCGGCGGGGAGACCTACCGGCGCTCGACCAAGTGCATCGCCTTCGAGGGCCGGATCCTCGTCGTCGGGTTCGCCGGTGGCCAGATCCAGTCGGCCGCGCTCAACCACGCGCTGGTGAAGAACTACTCGATCGTCGGTCTGCACTGGGGGCTCTACAACCGCTACGACCCGGCGGCGGTCGCCGACTGCCACCGCGACCTCACCGCGCTGGCCGCCCGGGGTGCCGTACGGCCGCTGGTCAGCGAGCGGCTCGCGCTGGACGAGGTGGCCGACGGGGTGCAACGGCTCGCCGACGGCGTCACCGTCGGCCGGGTGGTCTACCTGCAGGGAGCAGCCCGGTGACCGGCGAGCGTCGGGTCGACGCCGTCGTGTTCGACTACGGTGGCGTGCTCACCGGTCCGGTCCGCCACTCGATCGCCGCCTGGATCGAAGCCGACGGCATCGAGCCGGCGTCGTTCTCCCGAACCCTCAAGGCGTGGCTCTCGCGCGACGCCGCGGACGGCACCCCGATCCACCGGCTGGAGACCGGGGAGCTGTCCGTCGCGGAGTTCGACGCCCTGTTCGCCGCCGAGCTCACCACCGTTGACGGGCGGCCCGTCGACCCGGTCGGCCTGCTCGGGCGGCTGTTCGCCGGGATGCGCCCCGACCCGGCGATGTTCGCCCTCTGCGAGGAACTGCGCGACCTCGGCGTCCGGGTCGCGCTGCTGTCCAACAGCTGGGGGAACACCTACCCCCGGGAACGGATCGACGCGCTCCTCGACCCGGTCGTGATCTCGGGGGAGGTCGGCCTGCGCAAGCCGCTCGCCCCGATCTACGAGCTGACTCTCGACCGGCTCGACCTGCCTGCCGAGCGGGTGGTCTTCGTCGACGACGCCGAGCCCAACCTGCTCGGCGCCCGGGCGCTCGGCATGCAGGCCCTCCTGCACACCGACGCCGCGGGCACCCGGGCGGCCCTGGCCGAGCTCGTCCCCGACTTGCCACCGCAGCCGCTGCCCGCCGTACCCCAGCACTGACCCACGCCCGCCCAGCACCAACAGGAGTGACCCCATGACCACCACTACCCGCACCGCCGTCGTGACCGGAGCGGCCCGCGGCATCGGCGCCGGCGTCGCGAAGCGGCTCGCCGCGGACGGCTTCGCCGTCGCCGTCATCGACCTGGACGAGGCGGCCTGCAAGCCGGTCGCCGAGGAGATCGAGGCCACCGGCGGCCGAGCGCTGGCCGTCGGCGTCGACGTCGCCGACGAGCAGGGCGTGCAGGCTGCCGTGGATCGGATCGCCAAGGAGCTGGGCGAGCCCACTGTGCTGGTCAACAACGCCGGCATCATCCGCGACAACCTGATGTTCAAGATGACCGCCGACGACTGGGACGCGGTCATGAACGTGCACCTGCGCGGCTCCTTCCTCATGACCCGCGCCGTCCAGGGCTACATGACCAAGGCCGGCTGGGGAAGGATCGTCAGCCTGTCCAGCACCTCGGCGCTCGGCAACCGAGGCCAGGCCAACTACGCCGCAGCCAAGGCCGGTCTGCAGGGCTTCACCAAGACCCTCGCCTTCGAGCTCGGCAAGTTCGGCGTCACCGCGAACGCGATCGCCCCGGGGTTCATCGAGACCGAGATGACCGCCGCCACCGCGGAGCGGGTCGGCATGCCGTTCGAGGAGTTCAAGAAGGCCGCCGCGTCGCAGATCCCGGTCGCCCGCACCGGCCGGCCCGCGGACATCGCCCACGCAGTGTCCTTCTTCGTCAGCGAGGGGGCCGGCTTCGTGTCCGGCCAGGTGCTGTACGTCGCCGGCGGGCCGAAGGCCTGACCGGGCCGCAGAGAGAGGAGCAGACGATGAAGGTCTTCCATGGCATCGAGGAGCTGGAGAAGGCGGTCGGCACCCACCTCGGGTACTCCGACTGGCACACCGTCCCCCAGCAGCAGATCGACACCTTCGCCGAGGCTACCGGCGACCACCAGTGGATCCACGTCGACCCCGAGAAGGCGGCACGGGGCCCGTTCGGCAGCACCATCGCGCACGGATACCTCACCCTGTCGCTGGTGCCGATGCTGGTCTGGCAGGTCTACAAAGTCGAGGGCCTGACGATGGGCGTCAACTACGGCGCCAACAAGCTCCGCTTCCCCTCGCCGGTGTCAGTGGACTCCAGGGTGCGGGCCGGCGTCGAGCTGGTCTCACTGGTGCCCGGCGGCGGTGGCCACCAGCTCACCGCGAAGGTCACCATCGAGCGCGAGGGCGGCGACAAGCCCGTTTGCGTCGTCGAGACCGTCAGCATCCTGGTGCCATGACGAACGCGACCACTGGTTGCAGCGATCTGCCCGGTCTCGACCTGGCCCGGTTCACCGACTGGTTTTCCTCGTCGGTGCCCGGAGCCGGCGGGGATCTGACGGCGCGGCTCGTCGCCGGCGGCAAGTCGAACCTCACCTACGAGGTGACGGACGGGACCGGGCAGGCCTGGATCGTCCGGCGGCCGCCGCTCGGGCACGTGCTGGCGACCGCGCACGACATGGCCCGGGAGTACCGCGTGATGTCGGCGCTGCAGGACACCGAGGTGCCGGTGCCCACGACCTACGCCCTGTGCGAGGACACCAACGTGCTGGGCGCCCCGTTCTACGTGATGGAACGGGTCGCCGGGACGCCGTACCGGCACGCGTCCGAGCTCGCGCCGCTCGGCCCCGAGCGGACCCGCGCGATCTCGACCGGGCTGGTGGACACCCTGGCCACCCTGCACGAGGTCGACCCGGCCGCGGTCGGCCTGGCCGACTTCGGTAGGCCCGAGGGCTTCCTCGCCCGGCAGGTCGGCCGCTGGAAGAAGCAGCTCGACGCGTCCTACTGCCGCGACCTGTCGGCCGCCGACGAGCTGCACGCCCGGCTCGCCGCCGACGTCGCTCCGGAGTCGGCACCGGGCATCGTGCACGGCGACTACCGGCTCGACAACGTCCTCACCGATGACCGCGACCGGCCGGCCGCGGTCATCGACTGGGAGATGGCCACCCTCGGCGACCCGCTGACCGACCTGGCCCTGCTGGTGCTCTACCAGCGGCTCGGCACGCTGCTCGGCGGAAGCGCGGTGGCCGACGCCGCGTCGGCACCCGGCTTCCTCACCGAGGACGAGACCCTCCAGCGGTACGCCGCCCGCAGCGACCGCGACCTGTCCCGCTTCGGCTTCTACCTCGGGCTCGCGTCGTTCAAGCTGGCCGCGATCCTCGAGGGCATCCACTACCGCCATCTGCACGGCCAGACCGTCGGCGCGGGCTTCGAGCACGTCGGCAAGGTCGTCCACCCCCTGCTCGACGCCGGACTCACCGCACTGAAGGAGCACCGCTGATGGATTTCACTCTCGATGCCAGGACCGAGGAGCTGCGCGCCAGCCTCCTGGACTTCATGGACACCCACGTCCACCCGGCCGAGCCGGTCTTCCACGAGCAGCTCGGGAAGCTCGAGAACCGCTGGGCCTGGGACTCGGTTCCCGTGCTCGCCGAGCTGCGCGCCGAGGCGCGCCGCCGCGGGCTGTGGAACCTGTTCCTCCCCGGCGACCACGGCGCCGGGCTGACCAACCTGCAGTACGCCCCGCTCGCCGAGATCACCGGCCGCAGCGGCCGCCTGGCGCCGGCGGTCCTCAACTGCGCGGCGCCGGACACCGGGAACATGGAGGTGCTGGCGATGTTCGGCACCGAGGAGCAGAAGAAGGAGTGGCTCGAACCGCTGCTCGCCGGTGAGATCCGCTCGTCGTTCGCGATGACCGAGCCCGACGTCGCCTCCTCCGACGCCACCAACATCGCCACCCGCATCGAGTGCGACGGCGACGAGTACGTCGTCAACGGCCGCAAGTGGTGGATCACCGGCGCGATGAACCCCAACGCCCGGATCTTCATCGTGATGGGCAAGACCGATCCCACCGCCGACCGGCACCGCCAGCAGTCGATGATCCTCGTCCCGCGCGACACTCCCGGGCTGGAGATCAAGCGCGGCATGGAGGTGCTCGGATACGACGACCACGACCATGGCGGCCACGCCGAGCTGGAGTTCCACGATGTACGGGTCCCCGCGGCCAACCTGGTCGGCGGCGAGGGCGACGGCTTCGCCATCGCCCAGGCCCGCCTGGGCCCCGGCCGGATCCACCACTGCATGCGCTCCATCGGCGTCGCCGAGCGGGCCATCGAGCTGATGTGCGCCCGAGCCGACGAGCGCGTCGCGTTCGGCAAGCCGATCTCCGAGCAGGGCGTCGTCCGTGACTGGATCGCCGAGTCCCGGGTGAAGATCGAGCAGCTGCGGCTGCTGATCCTCAAGACCGCCTGGTTGATGGACACCGTCGGCAACAAGGGCGCCCACACCGAGATCCAGGCGATCAAGATCGCCACCCCGGCCACCGTGCAATGGATCCTCGACAAGGCCATCCAGGTGCACGGTGCCGGTGGACTCTCCCAGGACTTCCCGCTGGCCGGCGCCTACGCCAACATCCGCACGCTGCGCTTCGCCGACGGACCGGACGAGGTGCATAAGAACGCCCTGGCCCGCAACGAGCTGCGCCGCCAGGCCACCGAAAGGCAGGCCCGATGACCACCGACGAAACGGCCGTGTACGAGGACCTGCGGCGCCGTGTCGCCGACTTCCTCGCCGCCCACGTCCCCCAGGCCACCGACCGGCTGGCGTTCCTCCGGGCGCGGTACGACGCCGGGCTGGCCTGGGTCTTCTTCCCCGAGGGACACGGCGGACTCGGCCTGCCCCGGGCCCTGCAGCCCGAGGTGGACCGCCTCTTCGAGGCGGCCGGGGCACCGGACAACAACCGGCACGCCAACGGCATCGGCCTGGGCATGGCGGCCCCCACGATCCTGGCCTTCGGCACGGAGGAGCAGAAGCAGCGGTTCCTCAAGCCGCTGTGGACCGGCGAGGAGGTGTGGTGCCAGCTGTTCAGCGAGCCCGGCGCCGGCTCCGACCTCGCCGCGGTCGCCACCCGGGCGGTCCGCGACGGAGACACTTGGGTGGTCAACGGCCAGAAGGTGTGGACCTCGGGCGCCCACAACGCCCGGTTCGCGATCTTGGTCGCCCGCACCAACCCGGACGTGCCCAAGCACGGCGGCCTCACCTACTTCCTGTGCGACATGACCGACCCCGGCGTCGACGTCCGGCCGCTGCGCCAGATCACCGGCGAGGCGGAGTTCAACGAGGTCTTCCTCACCGACGTGCGGATCCCCGACAGCCAGCGGCTCGGCGCCGAGGGTGAGGGCTGGAAGGTCGCCAACGCCACGCTCAACAACGAGCGGGTGGCCATCGGCGGCGACGCCGCACCCCGCGAGGGCGGCATGGTCGGTGTCGTCGCGCAGACCTGGCGCGACCATCCGGACCGCCGCACCCCCGAGCTGCACGACCGGCTGATGAGGCTGTGGGTCGAGGCGGAGGTCGCCCGGCTCACCGGCCAGCGGCTGCGGCAACAGCTCGCGATCGGCCAGCCCGGCCCGGCTGGCTCGGCGATGAAGCTGACCTTCGCCCGGCTCAACCAGGATCTGACCGGGCTGGAGCTGGAGTTGCTCGGCGAGGACGGGCTGCGCTACTCCGACTGGACCCTGGTGCGGCCGGAGAAGGTCGACTTCACCGGCCGCGACGCCGGCTACCGCTACCTGCGCGCCAAGGGCAACTCGATCGAGGGCGGCACCTCGGAGATCCTGCGCAACATCGTGGCTGAGCGGGTCCTCGGCCTCCCCGCCGAGCCGCGCGTCGACAAGGACATCCCCTGGAAGGAGCTCGCCCGATGAGCGATCTCGACCTGCTCTACACCGACGTCGAGGACGACCTGCGCGCCTCCGTACGCGACCTGCTCGCCGACCACTGCGACCCGACCGCGGTGACGGCCGTGTACGACGGCGACCGGTCGCTCGTCGACGGACTGTGGAAGGCGCTGGCCGTCGATCTGGGCCTGGCCGGACTGCTGGTGCCGGAGGAGCGCGGCGGTGCCGGCGCGTCGGCCCGCGAAGCCGCGGTCGTCCTGGAGGAGCTGGGCCGCACGGTGGCCCCGGTACCGTTCCTCACCAGCGCCGTGGTCGCGACCACGGTCCTACTCGACGCCGAGGGTGACCTCCTCGCCTCGCTCGCCGCGGGGGAGCGGACCGCCGCGCTCGCCGCACCGCTCTCGACGGCCCCCGACGGCGCCCTTCAGCTGGTGCGAGTCGACGCGGACGGTCGGCTCACCGGCACCGTCACGAGCGTCGCCGGAGCCCTCGAGGCCGACGTCCTGCTCGTGCCCGCCGCGACCGGTGAGGGCGTCGCGGTGTACGCGGTGAACGCCGCCGAGGCCGGCGTCGCGCCGGTGCTCTCCCTCGACATGACCCGGCAGCTCGCCGACGTCACCCTCGACGGCGTGGCCGGTGAGCTGGTCGTCGCCGACGGTGCGGCCGCCGTCCGGCGTGCCCTCGAGGCGGGGGCGGCGCTGCTCGCCTCCGAGCAGCTCGGCGTGGCCCAGTGGTGCCTGACCACGACGATCGGCTACCTCAAGGAGCGCCGCCAGTTCGGCCGGGCGGTCGGCGGGTTCCAGGCGCTCAAGCACCGGCTGGCGGACCTGTTCACCGAGGTCGAGTCGGCGGCCGCCGCCGCCCGGTACGCCGCGGCGACGCTCGCGGCCGGCTACGAGGACGCGGCCGTGGCGGCCGCGGTGACCCAGGCCTACTGCAGCGATGTGGCCGTGAAGGCCGCCGAGGAGGCGGTGCAGCTGCACGGCGGCATCGGCATGACCTGGGAGCACCCCGCCCACCTCTACCTCAAGCGCGCGAAGGCCGACCAGATCGCGTTCGGCACGCCGGGGGCTCACCGCGCGCACCTGGCGGGACTCGTAGACCTGCCCGCCGCCACGCGAACTCTCGCCCAGCAGGGGGCACGATGACCGAGATCCGGACCGTCCGGGGCCCCGTCGACAGCGGGGAGCTCGGGGTGACGCTCATGCACGAGCACGTCTTCGTACGACGCAGGTGTTCGCACGATGTGCCGCGCCGGATCTTCGAGGCCCGCTGAAGGCCGCTGAAGGGTCGCTGAACCCTCCCACGACCGATCGACCATCGAAAGCGAACCCACGATGTCCTTCAACCTCGCCACCACGCTCCGCGAGTCCGCCGCGGCCACCCCGGACAAGGCCCTGGTGCACTTCGGCGACCAGTCCTTCAGCTACGCCCAGGTCGACGAGATCTCGGGGCGGGTCGCCGCCGGTCTGCTCGGACTGGACCTGGAGCCGGGCGACAAGGTGGCGGTGCAGCTGCCGAACCTTCCGCAGTTCCTGTTCGGCTACTTCGGCATCCTCAAGGCCGGGCTGGTCATGGTGCCGCTGAACCCGCTGCTCACCGCCCACGAGATCGCCTACCAGCTGGCGGACAGTAACGCGAAGCTGCTGCTCACCTTCGAGCAGTTCGCCGAGGCGGCGTTCCGGGGCGCTCGAGCGGCCGGCGAGGTGCCGACGTACGTCGTGAACGCCCCGGGCAGCGACGTACGGCCCGAGGGGACGCGGCACTTCGACGAGCTCTACGCGGCCGAGGACTCGCGGGAGATCCACCCGACGATGGCCGACGACACCGCGGTGCTGCTCTACACCAGCGGCACCACCGGCAAGCCGAAGGGCGCTGAGCTGACGCACTATCAGCTCCATATGAACTGCACGGTCTCCGGGGAGCTGTTCGGCTTCTCCGCCGACGACATCGCGGTGGCGGTACTGCCGCTGTTCCACGTCTTCGGGCTCTCCAGCGTGCTGAACATCGCCGTACGGTACGGCGGCGGCCTGGTGCTGGTCCCGCGCTTCGAGGCCGGGGCTGTGGCGGACGCGATCGAGCGGCATCGCTGCACGGTGTTCTCCGGTGTTCCGACGATGTACGTCGCCCTGCTGCAGCTGGACACCGCAGGGCGGGACCTGTCGAGCCTGCGGGCGGGCATCTCGGGCGGCGCTTCGATGCCTGGTGAGGTGATCCAGGCCTTTGAGGAGAAGTTCCCGGGCGTGGTGGTCCTGGAGGGCTACGGCCTGTCGGAAACGGCGAGCACCGTGACGTTCAACATCGACGCGGAGCGGCGCAAGGTGCTCTCGGTCGGCAGGCCGATCTGGGGGGGGAGGTCCGGGTGGTGGATGCGGACGACAAGGAGCTGCCACCGGGCGAGGAGCACGTCGGGGAGATCGTGGTCCGCGGGCACAACGTCATGAAGGGCTACTACAAGAAGCCCGAGGCCACGGCGGAGGTGGTCCGCAACGGCTGGTTCCACACCGGCGACCTGGGCTACCGGGACGAGGACGGCTACCTGTTCGTCGTCGACCGGTTGAAGGACCTGGTCATCCGAGGGGGCTACAACGTGTACCCCCGCGAGATAGAGGAGGTGCTCTACGCCCACCCGGCCGTGGCGGAGGCAGCGGTCGTCGGTCGGCCGGACGAGCGGCTCGGCGAGGAGGTGCTCGCGTACATCGCGCTCAAGCGGGGCGAGATCGCCGAGAGCGATGAGCTGGTGGCCTACTGCAAGGAGCGGCTCGCCGCCTACAAGTACCCCCGTGAGGTCCGGCTCCTCACCGAGCTGCCCAAGGGCCCGACCGGGAAGATCCTCAAGCGAGAACTTCGCGGCTGAGCGCCGCCGCCTTGACCTCCGCGGACGCACTCGTCGCCACGGCCCCGGCATGCTCGGCATGCCGGGGCCGTGGCGACTGGCCAGACGGCGCTGCTGCTCGTCCAGATGAGGGAACAACACCTGGATCTCCGCCGCCAACGACGCCCCGACCGTCTCCGGGGCGTCGCAGTGTGCGCGACGTCGATAGTGCCGGAGGGCGAGAACGCGAGTCTGGGGCACGTGATAGAGCGGCGCTTGACGAGCGCCATGCAGTGGAGTGTGGAGAACCCCGTCCGGGTGCGGGCCATGATCGAGGTCACAGTCTGGGCCGACCGCTACGACTCTGAGCTTTCCGTCGGCTTCTACGACGCCTTTCTCAAGTCGTCGGAGGCCGTCCTGCGCCAGGTCGACGTACCGCTCCAGGACGAGAAACTCCACTCGGTGCTGCGGGTCTATCCCTGGTCGACGGGCTCTCCGCTGCAGATGCTCACGAACGGCGACAAGCAGCGCAGGCTGCGCGACACGGCGACCGCCTGCGCGATGCTGAAGGCCTACGCACCTGTCGGTGGGGCGCAGCCCTAATCCAGGTGGATGAAGGAGAGCCGGCTTTCGGCGTACTGACGACGGAGGACCTTCTTGTCGAATTTCCCCACGCTGGTCTTGGGGATCTCGGCGACGAAGGCCCAGCGTTCCGGGAGCTGCCATTTGGCCCAGTTCTCGGTCAGGTGTTCCCTCAGTGCCGCGGCGTCGGTCGGTTCACCTTCACCGTTCCTCAGGACGACGGCCGCGCAGGGCCGTTCGTCCCAGCGCTCGTCGGGGACGCCGAAGACGGCCGCCTCGGCGACGGCGGGATGCGCCATGATGTCGTTCTCCATGTCGATGGAGGAGATCCATTCGCCGCCGGACTTGATGACGTCCTTCGCCCGGTCGACGAGGGTGAGGAATCCGTCGGGGCTGATCCGGCCCACGTCGCCGGTCCGCAGCCATCCGTCGTCGAAGGCGCCGGCTTCGACCGGCTCGTCGTCCGGGCTGTAATAGGAGCCCGTGATCCAGGGCCCTCGCACCTCCAGCTCGCCGAGCGACTCACCGTCGTGGGGCACGGGGGTGCCGTCGTCGCCCTTGAGCCTGAACTCGACCAGCGGCGCGAACCGTCCTTGGCTCATCCTGTAGCGCCACCGGTCTTCACCGGTCGCGCGGGCCGGCGGGTGGGCCACTGTGCCCACGGACGAGGTCTCGGTCATCCCCCAACCGTGGACGACCTTGACCCCGTGGTGCTCCTCGAAGGTCTTCATCAGCGTGGGCGGCATGGCCGAGCCTCCCACGACGACTTCGCGAAGGTGGCTGATGTCCTGCGGGTGGGTCGCGAGCCTCGCGGCGAGCCCCGTCCAGATGGTCGGTACGGCAGCGGCGGAGCTCGGTCGCTCCGCTTCCATCATGGCCAGCAGCGGCTCGGGTTGCAGGAAGCGGTCGGGCATGAGGAGTGACGCGCCGGAGAGCATGGACGCGAACGGCAGGCTCCAGGCGTTGACGTGGAACATCGGCACGATCGCCAGACATGTGTCGCTCGTCGCCAGCCCCATCGCGGCCGGAGTGGTCACGTGCATCGCGTGCAGGACGAGCGAACGGTGGGAGTACACCACGCCCTTGGGGTCGCCCGTGGTGCCCGAGGTGTAGCACATCGCTGCAGCTGAGCGTTCGTCCAGCACGGGGAAGTCGTACACGGCGGGCTGCGCCTCGAGGAGGGGCTCGTAGTCGTGGACCTCGACCCCCCGAGGCACGCGGAAGCCGGCCGCGTCACCGTTCACGACGATCACGTGACGCACGGTGTGAAGCCGGGGGAGTACCTCTTCGAAAGCGGGAGCGAGTGACCCGTCCACGAACACCACACGGTCCTCGGCGTGGTTGGCCGTGAACACGAGCTGCTCGGGGAACAGGCGGATGTTCAGGGCGTGAAGAACCGCGCCCATGGCGGGGACCGTGGCGTAGACCTCCATGTGCTCGGTGTTGTTCCACACGAACGTCGCCACGCGGTCGGAAGGCCCGACGCCCAGGCCGCGCAGGGCGTTCGCCAGTCGGGCGGCCCGTGTGCCCAGTTCACCGAACGTGCGCCGGCGTGCCGCCCCGCCCGTCCAGGTGGTGACGGTGGCGTCTGCGTGCACGGAGGCCGCGTAGCGCAGCAAATTGGCGAGCGACAGTGGCCCGTCCTGCATCGTGCTCAGCATTTCTTGCTCCTTGGGTGGGAGGTCGCCGTGTCGGCATTCGAGTGCGCGGCAGCTGGTCCTCCCCGGCGGCGGAGGACGCGATCGACTCGGCAGGGGTTGACGCTGGCCCGGAGAGCCTGGCTACCATCATGTTGGCCAATTGACTCAGGCATCAGATCTAGTCAAATGACTCTACTCAACTTCGCGAGGCCGTCGCAACGCCCTGCCGAAGGGTGGCCGGGAAGTCCGGGCACGTGATGCCGGGCTGGTCCGACGTGCTGAAACGCATCGTGTGAACAAGGTGGGAAGTGACCCTTATGGACCAGACCATTGAGCGCGTCGACGTGGTGATCGTCGGCGCCGGCCTCTCAGGCATCGCGGCGGCGGTCGAACTGACGGCGACGCACCCCGGGCGGTCGTTCGTCATGCTCGAGGCGCGCGACGACGTCGGGGGCACGTGGGACCTGTTCCGGTACCCCGGGATCCGCTCCGACAGCGACATGTTCACGCTGGGGTACGGCTTCAAGCCGTGGACCGCCGAGAAGTCGATCGCCTCGGGTGAGGCCATCCTCGACTACCTGAAGGAGACCGTCGACGAGTACGGGCTGGGGCAGCACATCCGCCTCGGGCGCCGGGTTGTCGGTGCCGACTGGTCGCAGGGCGACCGCTCCTGGATCCTGGAGGTCGCGGGCCCCACCGGTCGCGAACGCGTCGCCTGCTCCTACCTCTACATGGCCGCGGGCTACTACGACCACGACGGCGGCCACAAGCCGGAGTTCCCCGGCCAAGCGGCATTCCGCGGATCGATCGTCCACCCCCAGCAGTGGCCGGCCGACCTCGACTGCGCCGGAAAGCGGGTCGTCGTCATCGGATCCGGTGCCACCGCGATCACCCTGGTCCCGGCCCTCGCCCGGACCGCGTCGAAGGTCACGATGGTGCAGCGGTCGCCTTCCTACGTGGCCATCGACTCCGATGTCGACGAGGAGGCCAACCGGCTACGCGCGGACATAGGCGGCGAGGAGGCGTTCACGCGGATCCGGCTGCGCAACCTCCAGGACCAGCAAGCGAGGTACCAGTTCGCACGCATGGATCCCCAGGCCTTCAAGAAGCCCCTCTTCGATGACATAGAGAAGATCGTCGGCCGCGACTGCCGGGAGAGGCACTTCACCCCGACTTACGAGCCCTGGGATCAGCGCCTGTGCCTGGTGCCCAACGGGGACCTCTTCCATGCCATCCGTGACGGCAAGGCCGAAGTGGTGACGGGGCACATCGAGACGTTCACCGAGAGTGGCCTTCGTATGACATCCGGCGAGGAGGTCCCGGCCGACGTGATCGTGACCGCGACCGGCCTGAAACTCGTCACGCTGGGGAAGATCCGGTTCAGCGTGGGCGGTGAGCCGATCGACTTCTCGAAGACCGTCACCTACAAGGGGGTCGCGTTCAGCGGGGTCCCGAACCTCCTGATGGCCTTCGGCTACCTCAACTCCTCCTGGACGCTCCGCCTCGAACTGGTCAACCGGTTCTGGAGCTCGCTGCTCACCAGGATGGACGAGCTGGGCGCGGCGGTCGTGACGCCTGTGCTGCGCGACGAGGACCAGGGCATGCCGCGCGGGCCCTGGATGAAGGACGTCTCCTCGGGCTACCTCGTGCGCCACATGGATGACATGCCGGCCCAGGGCGACCGCGAGCCGTGGATCAATCCCCAGGTCCACGAGCAGCTGAAGGACCTGCTGAGCGCGCCTTTCGAGGACGGCGTCCTGCGCTTCGCATAGCGCCCGGCAAGGAGCGATTTCTTTGCCTCCATGTGATTGACGCCCACGCTTCACCGAGACTACGTTCAAGTCAAACGACTCAGTCAAGTGTGCAAGTCATTTGATCGGGATTCTGTGGAGGGCGCCGGCACCCCGTGTTCGGCCGCGAATGATTGAGGTGAGTGCCCATGAGTGGCGCTGTGAGAATCGAGGTCGAGGCGGATCCGACTCCGCTCGTACTCTCGCTGGCGAGGGTCTTGCGCGAGAGCGCGGCGGTTCCCGAACTCCGTGACCTCCTCACGGGGCTGACCGGCACCGTGGCCCTGCGATCGGGGCTGGACGCCCAGGCCGCGACCCTGGTCTTCGCCGACTGCGGCGTGGACGTCCACCACGGCGTGGACGCGGGCGTCGAGGCGATCCCCCTCGTCCCCTTTACCGAGTACGCGCTGGCCGAGACGCCCGACCCGCTCGCCGAGGCCGTCGCGACGCTTCTGGACCCGCCGCTCCCCGAGTGGCGTGATGCCGCGTCGTCCTTCTGGGCGGCGAACCAGGGCTCGGAGGGGTTCCCCGAGGGGCTCCGCGTTGTCTGCTCGACCGAGGAGCAGGAGGTCCGCTTCGGCGAGGGCTCGGGGGCGTACGAGGTGCATGGCCCCGCAGAGGCGCTGTCGACGGTGTTCAGCGGTCGCGGTGATTCCTTTGTGTTCGGCCTCGCGCTCGGCGTCACCGTCGTCGGCAGCGTGGCGCAACTGTCGGCCATGTGCGGCGCGCACTGGAAGGTGAGATTCGGTGGCTGAGATGACCATGGATGAGCTTGACCGTTGGCTGGATGAGCACGGCATCACCTCCGTCGAGATCCAGGCGACCAACCTCGACGGCACGTTCGTCGGCAAGACCCTGTCGCGAGGCAAGTTCCTGAGCGGCATCGAGCAGGGATTCGCCTTTGCGGATGTCGTGTTCGGCAACGACCTGGGCAGCTTCCCGATCCTCGGTATGCCCTTCCCGTCGTGGCGCGGCGAGATGGAGGACATCTTCCTTCGCCCCGACCTCGGCACGATGTGCGTGTGGAAGCCGGGTAAGGCGGCCGTCATCGGCGACTTCTGGACCAAGGAATGCACTCCGGTCTCCGTCTGTCCTCGCAACCTGCTGCGCCGCGTCGAGGCCGACGCCCGGCAACTCGGTTTCACGGCCAACGCCGCCATCGAGATCGAAGCGACCGTGTTCGAGGAGCCGATTCGCGAAGCCCGCGCCAAGGGCTACGAGAATCTCACCCCGCTCGGCGGCACCAGCGGAAGCGCCTACGTGCTCGCCAAGGACGCGGACTGGCGCGCATACCTGGAGCGGGTGGAGGAGCGGCTGCGGGCCATCGGCATCGACTGGGAGGCATGGAACGACGAGGCCGCCGCAGGCCAGATCGAAATCAATGTCGCGATGGGCGATGTCGTCGCGGTCGCCGACCGGTGGGCCCGATGCCGCCAGGTGATGCGCGAGGTGGGCCACGAGCTCGGGCGGACCGTGACGTTCATGGCGAAGTGGTCGGACGCCTGGGGCCAGGCGTCGCACCTGAACCTCTCGCTGGGGACGCCGGACGGGAACGCCTTCTACAGCCCCGACGGCCTGTCCGACGCGATGAGCCGGTTCATCGGCGGCCTGATGCCGGCGATGGCGGGTACGACGTCGATCGCCCTTCCCTTCATCACCTCCTATCGCCGGCTCGTCCCTGCCGAGGGTCCGCCTACGACCATCACGTGGGGCGTCGGCAACAAGACGACGGCGGTGCGCGCCGTCGTGGGTCACCCGAAGCAGTCCCGCGTCGAATACCGCGTGCCCGGTTCGGACGCGAACATGTACCTGGTCACTGCGGCTGTTCTCGGCGCAGGTCTCTTCGGAGTCCGCAACGAACTCGAGCCGCCCGCCCCCTTCACCGGCATGGCCTGGTTCCTCCCCGACGGGGAGCTGATTCCGGCGAGCATCAGCCAAGCCACTGCGGCACTGGAAGACGACAAGATCCTTCCCGAGGCGCTCGGCCGTGCATTCGTCACCTACTGGACCGGCACGCGCCGGTGGGAGTGGATGTCGTTCCACACCATGGGTGGGGGCGATCCCGACTGCGGGATCACGCCGTGGGAGCGCAGCCGATACTTCGAGCTGGCATGAGCACCCGGATCGTAGCCGCCGTCCTGAACACGGCGCCGGGCCCCCTCGAGATCGAGGAGCTCGTGATCGACGATCCCGGACCGGACGAGGTCCTGGTGAAGGTGGCGTACGCCGGTCTGTGCCACTCGGACCTGCACGAGATCGACGGGACCTTCCAGTCGCAACCGCCGATCGTCCTCGGGCACGAGGCGGTCGGCCGGGTCGTGGCCGTCGGATCGGGCGTCTCGGAGTTCGCGGCGGGTGACACGGTCGTGACGTGCCTGTCCGTGTACTGCGGCACCTGCGAGTACTGCGTGACCGGGAGACAGACCCTGTGCGTGAACCGCTCACGGCTGCAACAGCAGCGATCCCGGCCGCGGCTGACCAAGCGCGACGGCCGACCGGTGCGGCCGACCGCCGGCGTCGGCGCCTTCGCGGAGATGATGCTCGTCCACAAGAACAGCCTCGTCTCCATCCCGGACAACATCCGTCTTGAGACGGCGAGCGTGCTCGGCTGCGCCGTCACGACAGGCATGGGCGCGGTCCTGCACAGCGCCTCGGTGCACACCGGGCACAGCGTTGCCGTGATCGGACTGGGCGGGGTCGGCTTCGCTGCCGTCCAAGCAGCACAACTGGCGGGCGCAGCGCAGATCATCGGGATCGACGTCGTGCCGGGCAAGCTGGAGCGGGCGCTCCATTTCGGCGCGACGCACGTGGTCAACGCAAGGGAAGCCGACCCGGTTGCGGCGGTTCGGGCGATCACCGGCACCGGCGTGCACCATGCGTTCGAAGCGGTCGGCTCGGGCACCACTGCCGGACAGGCGTTCGCCATGCTCCGGCCGGGCGGGACCGCCACAGTGATGGGCATGATCCCGGACTCGCAGCCGATTCCGGTCCGGGGGGCGGAGCTGTTTCTGGAGGAGAAGCGCATCCAGGGCTCGTTCATGGGCTCCAACCATTTCAAGGTCGATGTCCCGCTGTATGTCCACTTCAACCGCATAGGCCTGCTCCACCTCGACGATCTCGTGACCGCCCGGTGCGACCTGGCCACCATCAACGACGGATTCAAGGCCTTGGCGTCCGGACAGGAGATCCGCGTCGTCGCCCGGGTCGGGGAGGCGTGTACATGAAGCCGCTGATCGGAATCACGGGCCGCCGCCTGAGTCTGGGCATGGTGAAAAGGACGTCCCGCCGCTTCCAGTACCAGTTCACCGACTCGTACTTCAGCGCGTTCGGCGACAACGTGGCGGCCGCCGGCGGAATACCGGTCAACCTGCCGTTCAGCGTCGACGCGGAAGCCGTCGTCGACCGTCTCGACGGACTCGTCGTCACCGGCGGTCAGGATGTTCACCCCTCCCGATGGGGCGGCAGCGCCCAGGTCGACCCCGGAGTCGACCCGAGGTGGGACTTCGATGCGCCGGACGTCCAACGAGACGAGTACGAGGCGGCCCTGATCGTGGCAGCGCTCCAGGCCGACCTCCCGATCCTGGCCGTGTGCCGCGGTCACCAGCTGCTCAACCTCGTACTCGGCGGCACTCTTGTCGAACACCTGGAAGAGGGCCGGATCGTGCACGCGTCCCCGAACCTCGCACCCGACGACGGCGACGACGAACACACCGTCAGCTTCACGCCGGGAAGCCTCGCCCACACGCTCTACGGGCCCCAGCGCGTCGTCAACTCCTGGCACCACCAGGCGGTCGACCGCCTCGGCCGAGGACTGGCCGTCATGGGCAGCACCGCGGACGGAGTCGTCGAAGCCATCGGGCTCGCCGACAGCCCGGTGGTGGGTCTGCAGTGGCATCCCGAGTGGATGGCCTCGCCGGACCCCGTCTTCGACTGGCTCGTCGACCAATCGGCGGCGAACGCCCTCGGACCCGCCATGACAGGAGGCGCGCCGTGGTGAACACGGACCGAACGAGCACCGCACGTTCACTGGACGACTGGCTCGCCCTCAAGAGCCGGCTGAGCCTGCCCCGCGGAATGTGGATCAACGGCGAATGGGCCGCATCGAGGACGGGCCGGACGGCCACCCTCGTCAGCCCGCGCGACGGACTGCCCTTCGCGGACGTCCCCAGCGCAGACGGCGATGACGTGGACCGGGCTGTCCAAGGAGCCAGGCAGGCGTTCTCGACCCGAGTCTGGGCGGGCCTGGAGCCGCGTGAGCGCGGGGCCGTGCTGATCCGCTGGGCGGACCTGCTTGACCAGCACCGCGACGAACTGGCCCTGCTGCTCGCGCTCGAGATGGGCAAGCCGGTCACGGTGGCATGGTCCGTCGAACTGCGCACCGCCATCAACACGATTCGCTGGTACGGCGAAGTCGCGGACAAGCTGATGGACGAGTCTCCCCGCGGCCGCAACAACGCCGTCGCCCTGGTGACGCGGGAGCCGCTGGGGGTCGTGGGCGCGATCACGCCGTGGAACTTCCCGATGACACTGTCGATGTTCAAGATTCCCGCGGCCCTCGTGTCGGGGAACAGCGTCGTCGTCAAGCCCGCGACGCAGACGCCCCTCTCGCTCCTGCGCGCGGCGGAACTCTCCGCCGAGGCAGGCCTGCCGGCCGGGGTGCTCCAGGTGGTCACCGGCAGCGGTGCGACGGTCGGCTCGGCCCTTGCGCTGCACAACGACGTCGCCACGCTGACCTTCACCGGCTCGACCGAGGTCGGAAAGCAGCTGCTGACCTACGCCGGACAGTCCAACGCCAAGCCGGTCTGGCTGGAACTGGGAGGCAAGTCCCCCAACATCGTCTTCCCCGACGCACCGGACCTCGACGAGGCGGCGCGGATGGCCGCCTGGGCGATCTCCTTCAACAGCGGGCAGATGTGCACGGCGGGTTCGAGGCTTCTCGTGCACGAGGACATCCGCGACGAGCTGGTCGGCAAGGTGGTGGATCACCTCGGCCGTCACCGGATCGGCGATCCGCTGGACCCGGAGACCACGATGGGCCCTCTGGCGTACGAGGGGCATCGCGACGAGGTGCTGGACGAGGTGCGCAAGGGCATCGCGGAGGGAGCCCGGCTCGTCCTCGGATCGGACCGGAAGAGGACCGACGGCCTGTACGTGGATCCGGTGGTCTTCGTGGACGTGGACCAGCACAGCCGCCTTGCCCAGCACGAGATCTTCGGCCCCGTCCTGTCGGTCACGACGTTCCGCGACGATGCCGAGGCGATCGCGATCGCCAACAACTCCGACTACGGACTCGGGTCCGCGATCTGGACCGGCGACCTCGCCCGGGCCCACCGCCTGTCGCGGGAGATCCAGGCCGGCCTGGTCTGGGTCAACTGCTACGAGGAGGGCGACACCTCGGTGCCGTTCGGCGGTCAGAAGCTCTCCGGTCACGGGTCGGACCGGAGCCTCCATGGCCTGGAGAAGTTCACGACCTTGAAGACGACCTGGATCGAACTGGCCTGATCCGTCGCGAAGACGATCGGCAGTCGACCGGGGAAACCAGGATGCCCGCGGTTGATCGAGCAGTCGGACAACCGTCATTCAGATTGAGGGAGAGGATTCACGTGACAGCACAGAAGCAGGCCCAGACCCTGGTGTCTGTGGCGAATGACACGCCGGCGGACGAGATTCTCAAGATCGTGAACCGTGACGGCGGCGTCATCGTCAGGAACTTCCTGTCGAAGGATCAGATCGAGCGCTTCAACGCCGAGATCGAGCCGCCGATGGAGGCGCTCAACCCGGGTTCGACCCACGAGAACGAGATGGTGGCCGCGTTCCACGGCAGCAACACCAAGCGCCTGACGAACCTGGTGACGCACAGCGCCACGTTCCGCAGCGAGGTGATTGAACACCCCCTGGTCCACGAGATCAGCGACCGGGTCTTCCTGGAGGAGTCGGGCACGTACTGGATGACCACCGCCCAGGTGATCGAGATCGGCCCCGACAGCCCGGCGCAGATGCTGCACCGTGACCTGGAGAACTGGTTCCCGTTCATCGGGATGGGACCGGCCGGCCCGGAAGTCACCATCAACTTCCTGGTCGCCCTGACCGACTTCACGGAGGAGAACGGCGCCACCCGCGTCATCCCCGGAAGCAACCACTGGAGCGACTTCGAGGACCGCGGGACTCCCGAGCAGACGATTCCCGCGGTCATGAACGCCGGAGACGTCCTTCTCATCAGCGGCAAGACCGCGCACGGCGGCGGGGCGAACCAGACCGGCGACGAGTACCGGCGCGGCCTCGCCTTCACGTTCAACGCGGGCTTCCTCACCGGCGAGGAGGCGTACCCCTTCCTGGTCGACAAGGAGATCGCCAAGACGCTCTCGCCGCGCGTCCAGCGCATCCTCGGCTTCCGCTCCCAGTACCCGACGGGCTCTCCCGGCCTGTGGCAGGTCGACTACGCCGACCTGGGCGACTACCTCAACCTCTGAGGCCGGCCTTACCCGCTCACGGGGCCTCGTCGGCGACGCCCGGTGAGCGAGACGTCCCGCAGATGACCGTCCAGCGGCCTTCTGCGGGACGTCGCCATGGCATCGCATCCCGCGACACCACGCCCGGTACTGGGCGTCAGACAGACACCGGGGCGCCGACCGCCTTCCTGGGCGGCCTGTTCCGGCGACGTGCAAGGAAGGAACATCGAATGGGCCTGGAGTCATCGCGCATCGCCTTCGAGCGAGCCCGGCGCAGCGTGGGAGCAGGGGTCGGCTCCGGCCTCCGCGCAGCCATGCAGCCCCATCCGCTCTTCGTGAGCGAAGCCCGAGGAGCCCATGTCTGGGACCTCGACGGCGACCGATACATCGACTACGTCATGGCGTGGGGTCCCCTCGTCCTCGGGCACAGCGATCCCCGCATCGTCGACGCCGTACGCGACGTCGTCTCCCGGATGCAGGTCGTCGGCACCGGCCACGTCCTCGAGTACGCGGCGGCGGAGGCCGTTCTGCAATCCGTTCCGCACGGCGAACGCCTGCTCTGGAGCAACACCGGGACCGAGGCGGTTCAGGTCGCCCTGCGTTTGGCACGGGCGGCCACCGGGCGTCGGCGGATCGTGAAGTTCGCCAAGAGCTACCACGGATGGCACGACACCGTGTACGCCGGCCTGACCGACGCCGACACGGGTGAGGCCGCGGTGCCGGCGAGCAGAGGCCAGAGCCCGAGTGTGCTCGACGACCTCGTGGTGGCGCGGTTCAACGATGTGGAGATGATCGAACGCATCCTCGCGGAGGCCGTCGAACGGGACATCGCCGCGGTACTCGTCGACCCGATCATGAGCAACGCCGGTGTCGAATCACCCACGCAGGAGTTCCTGCAGACGTTGCGATCCCGCTGCGATCAGCAGGGCGTGGTGCTCATCTACGACGAGGTGATCGCCGGCTTCCGGATCGCTCGTGGTGGCGCGGCCGAGCGCTTCGGGGTGCACCCCGACCTCTCGACCTTCGGCAAGGCCATGGCCGGTGGATTCACCCAGAGCGCTGTCGTCGGTCGAGCGGACCTGATCGACCAGGTGACCGACGGTGTGGTCCACGCCGGCACGTTCAACGGAAACCCTGTCGCGCTGGCCGCAGTCCAGGCGACCATGGGAGTACTCGGGGACCCCGCCGTCTATCAGACGCTGGAGAGCGTCTCCGCCCAGTTCGAGCTCGTGATCGGGGACCTGCTGGCTTCCGCGCCACAAACTGCCCGCCTCAAGCGAGTCGGTTCCCTGCTTCAGTTCGTCCCGGAGCGCGAGGCCACGAGCTTGCATGGGACCGGCGGCCTCTGGTCGGAGATTCTGGGCGGGATGCTCGCCCGCGGCGTGTTGTTCATGCCTTCGGGCAAGATCTTCCTCAGCACTGCGCATCGCCAGGCAGACATTGATGCCACCGCCGACGCCCTCGAGAAGGTCCTGCGTCAGTAGCGGGAGGCCGCACAGGCTGAACAGCCGCCTGCGGCCCCGGGCCTGCTTTGTGATTGTCGCCCAGGTTCCTGACTGCCATCGGGCAGGTCGTATACCGGAACGGAGCAGGAGGCCTGGACGATCACCCCGGGCCCCTGGCGCGGGCAGATAGCTGGCGATCGGGAAGCGATGTGCCTGACGGACCAGGTCATCTCATGTCTTCGGTGGGCGCCGTGTCCTGAGACGGGCGACTCGACAACGACGCAGGAATGGGTCCTGGCAGGGGCAGCGGCCTGCAGCCGGACGAGGCACAGGCCGTCGAGTACGCGAACGGAGTCGAGTACGCACTCGCGTCTCGGCATCGGGTGAAAACTGACCGCTGATCAAGCGGGCGGATGAAAGCTGACCCACCTCGTGATCGTCCGATCATCCTGATCTTGATGGAGGATCAGGAGGAGAGGGTGATTATCAGCCCGATGACCAGACTTCCGCCGGCCATCATCAGCATGGTCGTGACCAGCACGAACTTGCGGCCGCGCCGGTCGGCGACGCGCCCGAAGACGATGCCGCCCAGGGCGCATGAGGAAGCCCACCGCGAAGACGGCGAGGGTGGACAGCAGCGCCGACACCCCGTCGGACGCGTTGAACATGGCGGTGGCGATGAACGGCGCGAAGACGGCGTAGGCGCTCCACTCGTACCACTCGAGGACGGGAACTCCAGGACGTCACGGTGATGTCGCGTGAGATGCGTCGGACGGTGGCTGCCAACGCGACCATCGCGTTCGTCTTCAACACAGTGATCGTGGCCGGCAGGGTTGAGGCGCTGGACAGCGGACAGGGTGCCTGACGGATACCGCTGATCTTCGGATGGTGGAGGGGCGGAGGCGGATCGTCTGCGCTGTGCGTGGTGAGCCGGCCTCCGCCCCCACAGTTCAGGGGGTGAGTACGAGGCGGATCGGGTCTCCGATCTTCTTCTCCAGCCGGGCGACGGCGTCTGCGGCTTCGGCCAGGGGGACGTGGGCGCTGACGGAGGGACCGAGGTCGATCCGTCCAGCGGCGGCCAGTCCGACGAGCTGTTCCACGTGCTCCGGTTCGGAGCCGTAGTGTCCGCGGATCTGCCGGACATTGAAGCAGAAGTCGATGCTGTCGGCGACGGTGACCGGCTCCGGGGTGAGGCCGGCGAGCACCAGGACGCCGTTCGGGCCGAGCGCGGTGGTGGCCTGGGCGCGGGCCGCTCCCACGCCGGCGAAGTCGAACGCGACGTCGATGCCCCGGCCCGCCGTGGCCTCGCGCACCGCCTCTGCGAAGTCTCCGGCTGCGGGATCCAGCGCGTGGTCGGCTCCGAAGAGGAGGGCGCGCTCGCGGGCGGAGGGCAGCGGGTCGACGGCGATGACGGGGGCGGCGCCGACCAGGCGGGCGAGCCGGATGCCGTGGGCGCCGAGGCCTCCAGCGCCCCAGATGCCGACTGCCTGCGCGGGGCGGACCGCGCCGGTGTCCACGATTGCGGCGTACGGGGTGGAGACGGCGTCGGGGATGATCGCCGCCTGGTCGAACGGCAGGTGGTCCGGAATGGGGAGCAGGGTGTCCTGCCGGGCGAGGGCGTACTGCGCCCAGCCGCCGTCGTAGTCCACCCCTCGGGTCAAGGGCTGGCGACAGGTCATGTGGCGCAGGCAGTCGGCGCAGTCGCCGCACGCCTGCCCGGCCTGGAGCACGACCCGCTGGCCGGGAGTCCAGTCGCCCTTCACGTCGGGGCCGACGGTGTGGACGATGCCGGCCACCTCGTGGCCAGGGGTGATGGCACCGGAGTCCCTGACGGCGTCCACGGGGTAGAAGGGGCTCAGGCTGCCGTCGATCAGATGGATGTCGGACAGGCAGACGCCGGCGGCCCGCACTTCGACGAGGACCTCGCCCGGGCCGGGAACCGGGATCGGGACCTCTTCGACGGCGAAGGTACGGGTGTCCAGGCGAAGCCGTCCGGCCAGCATGGTCTTCATGCGGAAACCTCGATGTGCTCGGTGAGAAGCGCGCATGCAGCTCATACGCGCGACATGGTCGACTGACCATGTCGCTCAACCGTGTCGGGTGACAATGTCGCCTGTCAAGCCGCTCCCACCGGGACGTTCGCAGGGGTCGCAAAGTTCCGATGCGCGACTGTGTCAATCAATGCAGTCAACCGACATGTTCAGCTGACAAAGTCGCGTGTAGGTTATTCGGCGACTGCTGGAGTGCAACGAAAGGCACGCTCATGACTCAGGTGTCCGTAGGTGCGGCGCGGGCGATCCCCGAGCGCCCCCCGCTGCCCCTCGTAGGCCACGCGTTCAACGTTCCCGCGGGCGCGGACTTCCTGGCCTACCTGCTGAAGGAGTTCAGGGAATTCGGGCCCGTGTACCGGCTGCGGGTCTTCGGGAGGGACACCGTCATGGTCGGCGGCCTGGACCTCGTGACCGAACTGTCGGACGAGACCCGCTTCCACAAGCACGTCCACGCCGACCTGGTCGAGGTCCGGGCCCTGGCCGGGGACGGTCTGTTCACCGCCTACAACCACGAACCGAACTGGCGCAAGGCCCACGACATCCTGATGCCCGCGTTCTCGCTCGGCGCGATGCGCAGCTACCACGCCCCCATGCTCAAGGTCGCCCGCTCTCTGATCGGCAAGTGGGACCGGCTGGCCGGGGTGCAGACGGTGGACGTGCCCGACGAGATGACCCGGCTGACCTTCGACACGATCGGCCTGTGCGGCTTCGGCTACGACTTTCAGTCCTTCCGCCGCGACGACCTGCACCCGTTCGTCGAGGCAATGGCCCGGGCCCTCGTCTTCGCCCAGGAGAAGGGCGAGTCCATCCCGGGCTCCGAGCTGTTCAAGAGGAAGAAGGTCGAGCAGTTCCGCGGGGACGTCGACCTGATGACGGACCTCGTCGACGACGTGATCAAGGAGCGCCGCGCCTCCGGCGACACCAGCACGGACGACCTGATGGGGCTGATGCTGCACACGAAGGATCCCGTCACGGGCGAGCCGCTGGACGACGTCAACATCCGGCACCAGGTGATCACCTTCCTGATCGCCGGCCATGAGACCACCAGCAGCGCGCTCTCCTTCGCCCTCTACTACCTGACCAAGCATCCGGAGGTGCTCGCCCGGGCCCAGGCCGAGGTGGACGCCCTGTGGGGTGACACCGACTCCCCGGACCCCCAGTACGGTGACATCGGCAAGCTCACCTACATCCGCCAGATACTCAACGAGAGCCTGCGGCTGTGGCCGACGGCTCCCGCGTACGCCGTCGAGCCGATCGAGGACACCGTCATCGGCGGCAAGTACCCCGTACGCAAGGGCGAATCGCTGATGGTGATCGCCTCAGCCCTTCACCGTGATCCGGCGTGGGGGGAGAACGTCGAGCTGTTCGATCCCGAGCGCTTCACTCCCGAGCGGGAGGCGGCCCGCTCGGTCCACGCCTTCAAGCCGTTCGGCAACGGCGAGCGGGCCTGCATCGGCCGCCAGTTCGCGCTGCACGAGGCCACCCTGCTGCTCGGCCTGCTGGTGCACCGGTACCGCCTGATCGACCACACCGACTACCAGCTGAAGATCAAGTCGACGCTGACCATCAAGCCCGACGGGTTCAGCCTCCGGCTCGCCCGCCGCACCAGCGACGAACGGCGCCTGCCCGCCGCGACGAAGGCGGACCCCGTCGCGGGCCGGACCGCGGCCCTGACGCGCCGGGCGAGCGGCACCGCGCTGACCCTGCTGCACGGCTCCAACCTCGGCACCTGCGCAGGCATCGCCCGCGACCTCGGCACGGACGGCGAGGAGCACGGCTTCACCCCGACCGTCGCCTCCCTCAACCAGTACACGGAGAGGCTGACCGGCACCAAGGGCCCCGTCGTCATCGTCGCCGCTTCCTACAACGGCCGCCCCACCGACGACGCCGCCGAGTTCGTCGCCTCCCTGGAGAACCTCGCCCCCGGCTCGCTCACCGGGCTGCGGTACGCCGTCCTCGGTGTCGGCGACCGCAACTGGGCAGCCACCTACCAGCGGATCCCCACCCTGATCGACGAGCGGCTGACCGCCGCCGGCGCCGCCCCGCTCCTGGAGCGCGGCAGCGCCGACGCCTCTGGTGACTTCGGCGGAGCGGTCGACCAGTGGACGGAAGACCTGTGGACGGCGCTCCTGGACGAGTACGGCGAGGCGGTCGCCGGCGAAGCGGCCGGCCCGGTACCGGAGGCGGAAGGGGAAGGGCTGTACGAGCTGGAGGACACCTCGGAGTCGGTCCTCGGCGGTCTCGCCGAGCGCCACGGCGTCCAGCCGATGGAGGTCCTCGAAGCGTACGAACTCGTCGACACCGACCACGAACTGGGCCGCTCCAAGCGGTTCCTGCGGCTCCGCCTGCCCGAGGGCGTCACCTATCGGACCGCTGACCACCTGGCCGTCCTGCCCAGCAACCCCGAGGCCCTCGTCCAGCGCGTCGCCGACCGCTTCGGCCTCGACCTGGACCGCAACGTCCGGCTGCGCGCCCGCCGCCGGAGCCGGGGCGCCCTGCCCGTCGACCGGCCGCTGACCCTGCGCCGCCTGCTCACCGACTTCGTCGAGCTCCAGGACCCGGCCACCCAGGAGCAGCTCGCCGTGCTCGCCGAGCACACCGCCTGCCCACCCGAGAAGCAGCCGCTCACCGCCTTCGCCACCGCCGACCCGGAGACCTTCCGGGAGCAGGTGACCGTCGCTGGGCTCAGTGTTCTGGACCTCCTGGAGCGCTACCGCGCGTGCGAGCTGCCCTTCGAGCGCTTCCTGGAGCTGCTGCCGGTGCTGCGTCCCCGGCACTACTCGATCTCGTCGTCCGCCGCGGCCCGGCCCGGCGAGGCCGACCTGATGGTGTCGCTGCTCGCCGCGCCCCACCGGTCGGGGGAAGGCACCTTCCGGGGCATCGCCTCGCACTTCCTGCAGACCGTGAACGCGGGTGACGTGATCCAGGCCCGGGTCCTGCCGTGCAGCGAGTCCTTCCGCCTGCCCCAGGACACCTCCGTGCCGGTGATCCTGGTCAGCGCGGGCACCGGCCTCGCGCCCTTCCGCGGCGCGGTCCTCGATCGCCACCACACCGGCTCGACCGGTACCCTGCTCTGCTACTTCGGCTGCGACCACCCCGACGTGGACTTCCTGCACCGGGAGGAGTTCGAGGCGGCCGAGGCGGCCGGCGCCGTCAGCATGCGTCCCACCTTCATGCACACGCCCGAGAACGGCACGCGCTTCGTCCAAGAGCGCATCGCCCGCGAGAGCGAGGAGGTGTGGTCGGTCCTGGAGGCCGGCGGACGCGTCTACATCTGCGGCGACGGCCGCCGTATGGCACCCGCCGTACGGGAAGCGTTCATGGCGATCTACCGTGAGCGGACCGGTGCGAGCGATGAGCAGGCCGTGGCATGGCTCGCGGAGCTCGTCGAGTCCGGACGCTACGTCGAGGACGTCTGGGCCGGCTGATTCTCACGAGGAGGCAGAGACGTTTGTGGGCGCACCCGGAAGGGTGCGCCCACGAACGTGTCCACGTCGTGTCAGGCCGTCGGCACGTCCGGGAGGTCGAGGCTCCCCTTGGCCAGCGCTACGGTCGCGGCCACGAGTGCCCTGAGGCCCGTTCGCTCAGTGGCGTCGTCCGGCAGGCACAGGAGGACCTGCATGGTGAGTCCGTCGAAGCCGGAGAGGAAGAACCGGGCCACCGTTTCCGGAGACTCGGCCAGTTTCTGCCCCGTCCTCTCGGCCGTCTCCGTGATCACCTGTGCGGTCACCTCTATGACCCGCCGGTAGTGGCTTTGCCGGGCCTCGTTGAGACCGGGCACACGCAGGGCGAACATGGTCAGCTCACTGAGCAGCTGGTGTTGCGACGTCGGCTCGCGCACGGTGCCCCACAGGGCCCCCGCCAGGGCGCTGAAGGTCTCCTCGAAGCCTGCGTCCTCCGGCGCCGCCCGCTGCACCTGCGCGACCAGTTCGTCGGTGATCTGGTCCATGACCGCGCGGTAGAGGTCCTCCTTCGTCCCAAAGGTGTAGTGGACGGTGGCCTGCGCGACACCGAGCTCTGCGGCGATGGCGCGGGTGCTCCCCGCGGCGACGCCCTCCCGGGTCATGAGGTCCATGGCCGCCTTGATCAACTGGGGGCGGCGCTCCGCCGCGGGAACATGAGCCATGTGCCCACTATATCGACTTAGTCGGTCGACACAGTCGGCTTGGTCGAGGGCTCGGCCACCGGCCAAGCGGACGCCCTGGTCGAACTCGCCCTATCCTCGCGGCCCGAGCGGTGTTTCGTTCGTCAGGTGGTCGGACCCGCTGCCGGCTGGGAGAGCCTGCTCGGCCCAGATGACTTTTCCCTCGAGACTGTGTCGTGTGCCCCAGCGTTCGGTGACCTGTGCCACCAGGAGCAGGCTGCGGCCGCCTTCGTCGAAGATCCGGGCGCGGCGCAGATGTGGGGCGGTGCTGCTGGCGTCGGAGACCTCACAGGTGAGCGTCGACTGGAGGATCAGTCGCAGCTGGATGGGGCTCTTGCCGCAGCGGATCGCGTTCGTCACCGGTTCGCTGACGGTCAGTTCCGTGGTGAAGGACATCTCCTCCAGCCCCCAGGCCGCCAGGACGTCGGATACGAAGCGGCGGGCCCCGGATACGGCTGCTGGATCGGACGGGAGGTCCATCGTGGCGACGCGGTTCGGGTCGAGGGCATGGGTCCGGGCGACGAGCAGAGCGACGTCATCGGCAGGGCGGCTGGGCAGCAGTGCGGCCAGCAGCTGGTCGCAGGTCTCCTCCAGCCAATCCGGTGCCGAGGTGAGGACATCGTGCAACGTCGCGAGTCCGAGGTCCGCGTCACGCGTGCGGCCGGCGATTAGCCCATCGGTGTGCAGGACCAGCAGGCTGCCCTCCCGTAGTTCGAACTTGGTCGTCTCGAAGGGGAGCCCGCCCAGGCCGACGGGCGGTCCGATCGGCACCTCGGGCAACTCGACCATGCTGGAGGTCCGGGTGGCCTCGCCGGTGGTCGAGGGGGTCACCACGGTCGGCGGGATATGGCCGGCACTGGCGAGGGAGCAGAGGCGGGAGACGGGGTCGTAGATCGCGTACAGGCAGGTGGCGCTGGTCTCGCCCTCGTCTCGCGACTCCTCGCGCTGCATCCGGACGACCACGTCGTCCAGATGCGTGAGGAGTTCATCGCGCATGAGATCGATGTCGGCGAAGGCACGGACGGCTGTGCGGAGTCGGCCCGTGGCGGCGGCGGCGTGCAGGCCATGACCGACCACGTCGCCGACGACCAGCGCCACGCGGGCCCTGGACAATGGGATGACGTCGTACCAGTCACCGCCCACACCCGCGTGGGACCCGGCCGGCAGGTAGTCGAGGCCGTTTCGACGGCCGACTGTTTCACTGTGTGCCGCGGCAGCAGCGTCCGCTGGAGGCTGAGCGCGGTGGAACGCTCATGGGTGTACCGGCGGGCGTTGTCGATGGACACCGCCGCCCTGGAGACGATCTCCTGTGCCAGCAGGAGATCGTCGTCGTCGAAGGGGACCGAGGTGCGATGGCGCACGAACTGCACCAGGCCCAGGGTGTCCCCGCGGGCGTGCAAGGGCACGAGGAGAACCGAGTGGAGGCCAAGCGTGCGCAACACTCGGCCGTGGGACTCGGACGGTGCCATCCACGTGGGCATCTCGGTCCCCGCGATGTGGTGCAGCACGGATCGTCCGGTGGCCAGTGCGCGAACCGGTTCCGAGTCGTCGGGGTAGGCGTGGGCCTCACCGATGCGGAGCAGGGACTCCGGACAGCCGTCGAGGAGGAGCGCTGGGCGTCTCGGCGCTGCGTCAGAGCCTCTGGCGAGCTCGTGCCCGTTTCGTCGAGGGCGGAGTCGAAGAGGTCGACAGTGACGAGGTCGGCGAAGTCCTCGGTGCAGACCTGCGTCAACTCCTCTGCAGTGCGGGTGACGTCGAGCGTGGTCCCGATCCGCTTGCTCGCTCTGTTGGTGAGGGCGAGCCGACGCTGCAGCAGATGGTCGCGCTCCTCCTGGTAGGCGGCGACGACCTCTTCCGAGGAACGGTCCACGTGGTCGAAACCGATCGCGACCAGCCTCATCGCGGCCAGATGGATCGTGTGCCAGTCGCTGGTGAGGCGGGGAGCGTCGGCCTGCACCTGTTCGAGCAAGCTGAGGTGGCCGAGCCGGTAGGCACGGAGGAGTCTGCTCACCGGGATTCCTCGCCGGGCGTAGAGGCGGCCTGCTTCCAAGGCGGCCGGAGGAGCCTCCGACGCGCTCGCACCGGGGTGGGTCTCCAGGAGATCCAGAAAGGCGGTGACGCGCTGGGCTGTCTCCGCCAGGGCCAGAGCTTCAATGTCCGTGTCCTCCCACACCTCGGGGAGTTCGCCGTTCAGGCGCTGGAGCAGCAGGCCGGTCAGCTTCTGTGGTCTGAGGTGGCGGGCCAGCTGACCAAGGAACGCATCGACTGACCAAGGAACGCATCGACGGCGGTTCCCATAGTGCGAATGTACGGGAAAGCCTTGGCGTGCGCTCCTCGGACAGCTGCGGCAGCCCCGTGACCTGGTCCGATCCAGCCCGGTGACCGCCGTTCGGGAGGGGAAGCCGCTGGTCCAGACCCCGTCACCGTGACCGAGCACTACGGTCGAAAGTCAGGGGGTGTCTGAGCTCGGGACAGCAGACGTCCGCCGTGCGAAGAGCCCCGGGAACGATCGGGACTCGGGCTCTCGCCCTGTTCCAACTCGTCAGTCCCGGAGTCGCACGCGACGGTTCAGCCTTGCGCGGCCGCCTGCAACTGGTGCAGGACCTTGTCGAGGGCGTCGGCGGTGGCATCGATGTCCGCCTGGCGATGCGCGGTGCTGAGGAAGATCTTGCCCGAAGGCATGAACATCACGCCGTTGGCGAACATTCCGCCCAGTATCTGCGGCCAGTGACCGCCGGTCCCGTGCAGGCCGGTGGCATCGCGCTCCGGGACGAACTGAAGCAGAGAACCGATTTGGTTGAGGCGGGCAGCCTGAGGCGCGGAGGCGAGCAAGGCGCCGATCACGCGCTCGAACCGAGCGGAGACGCGCTCCAGCGTCTGATAGACGGCTCGTCCGCGAGAATTCCCATGGTCGCCTGGACAGCGGCCAACGCGACAGGGTTTCCGTTGAACGTCCCGGCGTGGACCACGCCGTCGGTCACCTGGTCGATCAGGTCCGCTCGTCCGACGACGGCGCTCTGGGTGAAGCCGCCAACGAAGAGCGGATGGGGCTGCGCGGAGGCCGGAGCCGACCCCTGCTCCCACACTGCGCCGGGCTCGCTCGAAGGCGATGCGCGATGACTCCAGGCCCATTCGGTGTTCCTTCCTTGCCGGAACAGGCCGCGGGATGCGATGCCATGGCGACGTCCCGCAGAAGGCCGCTGGACGGTCATCTGCGGGGCGCGTCTCGTTCACGAGGCGTCGGCGACGCGGCGGCGTGAGCTGATGGGGCCGGCCTCAGAGGTTGAGGTAGTCGCCCAGGTCGGCGTAGTCGACCTGCCACAGGCCGGGAGAGCCCGTCGGGTACTGGGAGCGGAAGCCGAGGATGCGCTGGACGCGCGGCGAGAGCGTCTTGGCGATCTCCTTGTCGACCAGGAAGGGGTACGCCTCCTCGCCGGTGAGGAAGCCCGCGTTGAACGTGAAGGCAAGGCCGCGCCGGTACTCGTCGCCGGTCTGGTTCGCCCCGCCGCCGTGCGCGGTCTTGCCGCTGATGAGAAGGACGTCTCCGGCGTTCATGACCGCGGGAATCGTCTGCTCGGGAGTCCCGCGGTCCTCGAAGTCGCTCCAGTGGTTGCTTCCGGGGATGACGCGGGTGGCGCCGTTCTCCTCCGTGAAGTCGGTCAGGGCGACCAGGAAGTTGATGGTGACTTCCGGGCCGCCGGGCCCCATGCCGATGAACGGGAACCAGTTCTCCAGGTCACGGTGGAGCATCTGCGCCTTGTTGTCGGGGCCGATCTCGATCACCTGGGCGGTGGTCATCCAGTACGTGCCCGACTCCTCGAGGAAGACCCGGTCGCTGATCTCGTGGACCAGGGGGTGGTCGATGACCTCGCTGCGGAACGTGGGGCTGTGCGTCACCAGGTTCGTGAGCCGCTTGGTGTTGCTGCCGTGGAATGCGGCCACGATTTCGTTCTCGTGGGTCGAACCCGGGTTGAGCGCCTCCATCGGCGGCTCGATCTCGGCGTTGAAGCGCTCGATCTGATCCTTCGACAGGAAGTTCCTGACGATGACGCCGCCGTCACGGCTCACGATCTTGAGAATCTCGTCCGCCGGCGTGTCATTCGCCACGGACGTCAGGGCCGCCTGGGCCTTCTCCTGTGCTGTCATGTGAATTCTCTCCCTCAACGTGAACTCCGGTTGATCGGACATCCGATCGGCCGCAGACATCCTGGCTTTGGTGGTCGACTGCGCGTTGTCTTGGCGGCGGTCAGGTGGGTTCGATCGTCATGGCGTTTCCTTGCTGTTCCTGTGGCGGTTGCTTCACTGTCGCCAGCCACGACCGTCGGCGAGAACGACAGCGAGCACCTGCTTTGCTTGGGCCCGGTGCACGATGCACAGGCCGGTCGCATCGCCGCTCTCATACGGTTATCGACAGCCGAGCGCCGCCGACGGTCGCGCCGCTGCCGGTGGTTTCTCGGCGGCCGATTCGGCATCCGACTCTTCTTGCGCAACCACAGCGGATCTATCCGGTGACGCCGTCCCGGTCGGATCCGACGCCTGCCCGGGGGCCACCACGGTCAAAAGTCAGGGCGTGCCCCTGATCTCCCGCCGCCTTCACTGCCGTGGGCCGGGTCCGTGCGGTCCGCTCCCGCGGACGTGCGCTGCCGAGCCATCCGAGGAGGAAGGCTGCCGGGACGGAGACCAGCCCGGGGGTGTGGAGCGGGAACAGGTTGAAGTCCTGCTCCGGCAGCAGCGCGTATTTCGTCCCGGACACAACGGGGGAGGCAAGGGTCAGGAGTGTGCAGAGGGACAGCCCTCCGTAGACGAGCCACAGCAGCCCTCGGCGGTTGAAGCCGGTCCAGAGGAAGGAGTAGACGAGCGCGGGGAACACGCATGAGGCCGCGAGGCTCAGTGAGAAGGCGAGGAGGAACTCGATGGGGTAGCGGTGCACGGCGGTGGTGAGGAGAAGGCTTACGGCGCAGAGCGCGACGACGGACAGCCGCACGACTGCCGGCTCTCCGATGTCGATCCTGGCACGGCCTTTCTGCCCGATCAGGTCGCGGGCCACGGAGACGGCGGCGGCGAAGGTCACGCTCGCAACGGCTGTGAGGACGGCGAGGAAGGCGACACAGGCCACGAGGGTGATGAGCACGACCCGGCCGGTGGAATGGTGGGGGAGGACCTCCGATGCCAGGAGGATCGGGGCTCCCTGTCCCCTCGCATCGACTGCCCCGATCTGTCCGCTGCCCACCACCGCGGCCGCGGCGAAGCCGGTCGTGATCAGGAGCAGGTAGAAGAGGCCGGTCAGCCCGACGGCGACGCTCAGTGAGCGCCGGGCGGCGGGTACGTCCCGGCTGGCGCTGACGCGCAGGAGCAGGTGGGGCATCATGGCGGTGCCGAGGATGACGACGATGTGGTCACTGAGTGTGCCGAGCGGACCGACGTCGGCGATGTGCGCCCACAGCCCGGGGCTGAGGTACTCGTCCGGTGACATGCTCTTGTCCACGGCGGCCGACAGCAGAGATGCGGGACTCCAGTCGAAGAGGCGGAGCGCCACCAGAATCACCGCAGTGAGTGTCGCCAGGGCTACGGGCACCTTGGCGACCTGCACGAAACTGGTGCCGCGCAGATCGGCCACGCCGGCGAAGCACGTGATGAGGCATCCCATCATCACCGTGCACACCACCTGGGCCGTCTCGGTCGGCATGCCGATCAGAAGAGCGGCGGTGATGCCGCCGGCACGCAGTTGGACCATGAGCAGGGGTACGGCGATGCACAGCGTCACCACCGCGCCGGCGATCCGCGTTCCCGGTCCCTCAGCACGCAGGGAGAACAGCTCACCGAGGGTGTAGCGGCGGGTCGCGCGAATCCTGGAGGCGAGGAGCAGGAAGACGCCGAGTGCGAGGGCGCTGTCGACGGCAGTCGAGACTCCGTCGTAGCCGAAGAGGGCGATTGCTCCCGGCAGCGAGACCAGAATGACGACCGTGATCTGTTCCCCCGCCATCGCGACGCCGTTGAAGACGGGTGGGAGAGACCGGCCGGCGACGTAGAGGCGTTCCGGGTCGTCGTCCTGAGTGGCGAGGGTGAAGACCCACAGCAGGCAGAGGCCGATGAAGACGAGGAAGGCAATGATGACCGCGCCCCTCGCGGCGGGGCCTATGAGGTCGGGCGAGCTGACGCTCAGGAGGTACGTCGTCACCACGTGCCCCCGGCCGGACGAGAGGCAGCGGTCGTCGCCGACGCCGGTTCGCAGGAGGACACGGCCCGGTTCTCGTACCACCACGTCCCGCCGACGAGGACGACAAGCTGCGTGAGCGCCCATCCCATGGCAAGGGTGAGACGTCCGTACACGGAGATCTCTCCGAGAGTCGTGGAGCAGGAGAGCAGGACACCGACGGCGAGCGGCAGCGCGTTGATCGTGACCAGGACCCGTGTGTCGCGGGGTGTGGGTTGGGAGGGAGCGGAGGGCACGGTACCTCTCTCTGAAGAGCAGGAAGACGGAGACAAGAAGGAACGGCATGCCTGCGACCGCGGCGTACGAGCTGGACGGCCTGGCCGCGACGAGGTCGGTGAGGAGCTCCGTACCGGGACGCGTCGGGTGTCAGCGGCGCGTGGTCGCCGTCAGGCTGGCGTATTGCCCGGCCCGTTCCAGCAGACGGGGGACACCCGTTTCGAGCGAGGGCCCGAAGGCCGTGTCGTTGGGGCGCTCGCCACGCTGCCAGCGGGTGTAGATGGCCTCGCAGAAGATCGCTGCCTTCCACAGGGCGAGGGTCTGGTACCAGGGCAGCGGGGTCAGATCGAGGCCCATGCGGGACCGGTAGCGCTCGGCCAGCTGGCGCTGGGTGAGGTAGCCGGGCGACCGGGTCACGCGGGTGAGTTCGAGCGGGGTGGTGGGGCGGCCTGCCTCGGACCAGGTGGCGGTGAGGTACCCCAGGTCCGCGAGCGGGTCGCCGAGCGTGGCCATCTCCCAGTCGAGGATCGCGAGGACCTCGGCCGGGGCCTGCGGGGCGAACATGAGGTTGCCCATGCGGTAGTCGCCGTGCACCACCGAGGCCGCCTGGCTCGCCGGCAGGTTACGCGCCAGCCAGTCCGCGATGCGCTCCACCGCGGGCAGGCTGCGGGTGGTGTTGACCTCCCACAACCCGCGGAACCGCTCGACCTGGCGCTGCAGATACCCCTCGGCTCGGCCCAGGGAGGCGAGTTCCCCTCCGGACACGTCGATGCCGTGCAGGGCGATGAGGGTGTCGATGACCGCTTCGCTGGTGGCCCGGCGCTGGTCGGCGGTGGAGAGGTGGGGCGGGATCGTGTCGGTGATGACCGTTCCGTCGAGCCGGCCCATGAGGTAGAACGGCACGCCCAAGACGTCCTCGTCCTCACAGACGGCGAGGATCTCCGGGGCCGGTACCCCGTGCCCGTGGAGGATCTTCTGGATGCGTGCCTCGCGGACCATGTCGTGCGTCGACTTCGGCAGCGGCGGGCGCGGGCCGCGGCGCAGGACGACGGACTCGCTGCCGCGTTCGATCAGATAGGTGACGTTGGAGTGGCCGTCGCCGATGCGTTGCCAGGCGATCGGTCCGCTGCCGATGCCGTGTGTGTCGAGGAAGCCGGTGACCGCGTCGAGGACCAGGAGCGGAGGGCTGTCGAGGTGACGGGCCCGCTCGCGGCTCGCGACGACTTCCACGCCGTCGGGGACGGTGTGCATCACGCGCCCCCGTCCCGGCCGACGACGGCGTCGCCCAGGTATCGCTCACCGGCCTGGACGGCGGCGCGCCGGCCGGCCGAGGCCCGGCGGGCGACGGCCCACCGGTGGGTCTCGTTCGAGCCGTCGTAGATGCGGAACGGGCGCACCTCGTTCAGGTACTGGGCGAGGGGGAGCCCGTCGGAGACCCCGTCTCCGCCGCAGATCTGGATGGCGCGGTCGATCACCCGGAAGATTGCCTCCGAGCAGTGGACCTTCGCGACCGAGGACATCGCCGAGCCCGCCTTCGGGTCGCTGTGCAGCAGGGCGGCGGTCTTGGTGATGATCGCGTCGGACGTCTCGATGTCGATCACGGACTCGGCGATCAGGTGCTGGGCCAGGCCGAGCGAGTCGATCGGACCACCGAACAGCTCCCTCTTCGCGGCCCGGTCGAGGGCGATGTCGTGCGCCCGGCGCGCCAGTCCCAGCCAGCGCATGCAGTGCGTGAGCCGCGCGGGGCCGAGCCGTACCTGCGCGTACCGGAAGCCGAGTCCGACCTCGCCGAGGACCGCGTCGTCGGGGACGAAGCAGTTCTCGATGTACAGATGCGGGTGGCCGCCGTCGATGGACCGGTCGACCGTGTGGATTGCCTCGCCGACCCTGATGCCGGGGTTCGTCATGCCGACGAGGAACATGGTGGCCCCCTCGGGGGAGCCGTCGACGGCAGGGGTGCGCGCCATGACGATGCAGAACCCGGCACCGACGGCGCCGCTGGTGAACCGCTTGTGGCCGTCGATGATCCAGCCGCCACCGGCGCGTACGGCGGTGGTCCGCAGCGCCGCCGGGTCGGATCCCGCTCCGGGGTGGGGCTCGGTCATGCCGAAGCAGGACCGGACGTCCCCCGCCGCCAGAGGCGCGAGGTAGTGCTTCTTCTGCTCCTCGGTGGCGATGAGGTTGAGCATGTGCATGTTCCCCTCGTCGGGGGCCATGCAGTTGAGCGCGAGGGGGCCGATCGGCGAGTATCCGGCCTCCTGCAGGATCGGCGACCAGTGTTGGATGGGCAGTCCCTGCCCGCCGTACTCCTTCGGCACGAGCGGCGCGAAGACACCGGCCTCCTTCGCCGCAGTCTGCAGCCGGTCGCGAGTGGCCTGGTCGAGACGTCCGCCCGGTACGGGCTCCGCGTCGACGACGCACTCGCGGACGAACCGGCGCGTGCGCTCACGCAGCTCAGCTATCTCCGGGGGAAGGTGAGGGAAAGTCATGGCAGTCCTTTGTCGGTGGGTGCGGTCTTACGCGGTGCCGCCGGCGACCGTGAGGCCGCCGTCGACGGTGAGGACACGGCCGGTGACCCAGGAGGCGTCCTCCGAGGCCAGAAAGGCCACGGCGGAGGCGATGTCCGACGGCTCGCCCAGGCGCCGCAGGGGGTAGTCGGCGGCCACCTCGGTCTCCCTGCCCTCGTACAGGGCCTCGGCGAACCGCGTCTTGACCACGGCGGGGGCCACGGCGTTGACGCGGATCTCCGGGCCGAGCTCGACGGCCAGGGTCCTGGTCAGGTGGGACACCGCCGCCTTGCTCACTCCGTAGAGGCCGATGCCGGGTGACGGGGTGTCGCCGGTGACGGAGGAGAGGTTCACGACGGTGCCGCGGCGTTCGGTGAAACCGAGCTTCGGGTGGGCCACGGCGTCCTGCACCCAGGCGAGGGTGGCGAGGACGTTGACCTCAAGCACCTTGCGGGCGACGTCGAGGTCCAGGCCGACGACGGGACCGTACGCGGGATTGATGCCCGCGTTGTTCACGAGGACGTCCAGCCCGCCGAACTCGCCCGCGACCGTGTCGAAGACCTCGCGGCGGTGCTCGGGGTCGTCCGCCCTGCCCGCGACGGTGATGACGCTGCCCGGGGGAAGCGTGGCGGCGGCCTCTTCGAGCGGTCCGGCCTTGCGGGCCGTGAGGCATACGCGCGCACCCTCCGCGACGAGCCGTTCCGCGACGGCGAGACCGATGCCCCGGCTCGCTCCGGTCACGACGGCGGTGCGGCCCGAGAAACGGCCTTGGACGGCGAGGTTCTCGCTCATGGATCAGTCCTTCGAGGGGGAATCCGGCTTGGTGCCGTCGAGGCCGCGGAGCTCGGCCCGCCGGATCTTGCCGCTCTGGGTCTTGGGCAGGTCGGAGAGGAAATGGATCGTGCGGGGGCACTTGTAGGCGGCCAGCCGGTCGCGGGAGAAGGTGATCAGTTCTTCCGGGGTGGCGTTCAGACCCGCCTTGAGCGAGACGTAGGCGACGACGGTCTCGCCGCGGTAGGGGTCCGGCTGTCCGACGACCGCGGCCTCAAGGACCGACGGGTGCTCGTACAGCGCGTCCTCGACCTCGCGCGGCCAGACCTTGTATCCGGACACGTTGATCTGGTCCTTGAGCCGGTCCACCAGGTAGACCCAGCCCTGCTCGTCGATGACGGCGACGTCGCCGGTGCGGAGCCGGCCCTCCGGCATGGTCCGGCGGGTGGCGTCGGGCTTGTCCCAGTAGCCGGGCACGACCTGCGGCCCGCTCAACTCGAGTTCGCCCTGCTTCCCGCTCGGCACCGGGTCGCCGTGAGGGTCGACGACGCGCGCGGTGAGGTGCGGCAGGGGTTTGCCGATGGACAGCGTCCCGCTGGGCAGGTGCACCGGCGCCCGCTCACCCGGCGGCACGGCGATGACGGCGGACGTCGTCTCGGTCATCCCGTAGCCGTTGTGGAGGTAGACGCCGAACCGGTCCCGGAACCGCTCGACGGTGGCCGGCGGGATCGGCGCGCCGCCCGAGTACAGGGCCTTCACCGACGCGAAGTGCTCCGGTCCCGCCTGCGGCAGTTCGTAGATCGCGTTGTACGCCGTGATGGAGCCGATCGTGTAGGTCACCCCGTTCTCGGCGAAGGACTCCAGGGCGACCTCGGGGTGGAACCGGCCCGCCAGGACCAGCGTGGTGTCGGTGAGCAGGGAGATCGTCGCGTTGACCACCGCCCCGGTGATGTGGAACAGCGGGGCCATGGCGAACACGACGTCCCCGTCGCTCACACCCATCCACGACGCGCAGGTCGCCACCACGCTCAGCACGTTGCCGTGGGTGTTCATGGCGCCTTTCGGCGGGCCCGTCGTCCCCGAGGTGTACGTCAGGAACGCGACGTCGTCGGGGGTGAGCTCCACCGGAGCGGGGCGGCGCCCGCGGTACTCGCCGATCAGGGCCACCAGGTCGCCGTCCGGGGCCGGGGCGTGGCGTTGCGTCGTCGCGAAGACCCGTGGATCGTTCCTCGACTGGTAGTCCCGCGCCGATGTGCTGATCAGCCATCGCACCGTGCTCCCCGCCAGCGTGCCGAGCGTCTCGTGGACGTCCTCGTCCGCGCAGACGACGCCGACGGCCCCGGAGTCCTCGATGATCCGGCGGAGTTCCTGACGCCGGTACATCGGATTGAGTCCCAGTGCCGTGGCCCCCAGCTTCCACAGGGCCAGCAGCACCAGCGCGTACTGCGGGACGTTCTGCAGGTACACCCCGACGCGATCACCCCGGCCGGTTCCGCGAGCCTCGAACGCGGCGGCCAGGGCGTCCGACGCGGAGTCCACCTCCCGCGCGGACAGAGCACCGTCGAAGAAGCGGAGCGCCGTGCCCTCCGGGTTCTTCGCCACGCGTGCCTTCCAGGCGGCCACGAGCGAGCCGGGAACCGCGTCCGTCCGCGTACCGGACCCGTCGGGGAACGTGTCCCGCCGCCGACCCTCATCCACTGTCATCTGCCGTCCTTCCCACCCATGTTCATGCCTTGGCGCGCCGGTCACGTGAGTTCACGCTTGAGGATCTTTCCGGTGGACGTCATCGGGAGGGTCTGCACGATCTCCACGATGCGCGGGTACTTGTAGGCGGCCATCTGCCCCTTGCCCCAGGCGATCAGCTCATCGGGGCGGGCCTCGGCGCCACGCTCGAGGATGACGAACGCCTTGATCTCCTCGCCGTGGCTCTCGTGCGGCACGCCGACGACCGCGGCCAGGCTGACCGCCGGATGCGTCATCAGGACCTCCTCGATCTCGCGCGGGTAGACGTTGAAGCCGCCGCGGATGATCAGGTCCTTCGCCCGGTCGACGATGTAGTAGAAGCCGTCCTTGTCCCTGCGGGCCAGGTCACCGGTGCGGAACCAGCCGTCCCGGATCGCTTCCGCGGTGGCCTCGGGGCGGCCGTGGTACCCCTTCATCACGTTGTGGCCCCTGACCGCGATCTCCCCGATGGCGCTGCCCGTGCTGTCGTCCTCGACCTCCGACCAGTCCGAGTCGACGAGCTTGACCTCGACGCCCCAGATCGGTACGCCGATCGACCCGGGCCGGGGCTCCCGCGCCGGATTGCTGAAGGTCACCACCGGCGAGGTCTCGGAGAGGCCGTAGCCCTCCAGGACCTGGACGCCCAGCCGCTCCCTGACCTGCTTGGTGAGTTCTGCGGGGAGCGAGGCACCGCCGGAGACGCCGACGCGCAGGTTCCTCGCGATCCTCTCGACGTCGACGTCGTCGGTGAGCGCCTGCAACAGGCCCCACCACATGGTGGGGACGCCCGCGAAGACGGTGATGTCCTCCTGCTGCATCAGGGACACCGCCTGCCGGGCGTCGAACCGTGGCAGCAGCATCAGCGTGCTCGCCGTCGAGAAGCCGGCGTTCATCTGGACGGTCGCGCCGAAGGAGTGGAACAGCGGCAGCACGACCAGATGGGTGTCCAGGGCCGGCCGGTTCTCCAAGAGCTGATTGACCGCGAGGGCGTTGAGCACCAAGTTGGCGTGGCTGAGTTCGGCGCCCTTCGCCTGTCCTGTTGTACCGCTCGTGTAGAGCAGCACGGCCGAGTCGTCCCCCGAGGTCCCGATGCTGTCGAACGTCGTCGCGGTGCCCCGCAGTGCGGCGCCCATGGTCTCGATGCCCTCGACCGGGCTTTCCGCCGCGGGGTCGGCGGTGATGAGGAAGAAGTGCTCGCAGCCCGTGGTCTCGGTGAACCCGGCGTGTCCCTCCGCACCCATCGGCAGGCCCTCGCCGCCCTCGAAGCAGAAGTACGCCTTCGCCCCCGAGTCGGCGAGGTGGTAGGCGACCTCCCGGCCCTTGAGCAGGACGTTGAGGGGGACGACGACGGCGCCGGCCTTGAGGATTCCGTAGTAGACGATCGGGAACCAGGGCACGTTCGGACAACTGAGCGCGACCTTGTCGCCGGGCCAGATGCCGCGGTCGACCAGGAGGTTGGCAACCCGGTTGGCGGCGGCGTCGATCTGGGCGTAGGTGAGACGCGTCGTGCCGAGGACGACCGCGTCCCTGTCCGGGTGCGTGCGGGCGGAGTCCTCGAGCAGGACCGAGAGATTCAGCATGGTGTCTTCCGGAAAGGTGGACCGGGCCAGGCCGCGGGGGATCGGAACACGCGGCCTGGCTCGGGGCGGGTGGGGTTACACGCGGCTTGACGCGGACGTCACAACTGCCGCAGGAGCCGGTCGAGGGCCTCGGCCGTCGCCTCGACGTCGGCGGTGGTGTGCGCCGTGCTGAGGAAGACCTTGCCGGACGGCATGAACAGGAAGCCCTGCCGCAGCATCCCCTCGAGGATCACCGCCCAGAGCCCGCTTGTTCCGTGAAGCCCCGTGGCGCCACCGGCGGGGACGTACTGGAGGAGCGAGCCGACCCGGTTGAAGCCTCCGAAGTCAGGTGATGAACCGAGAACGGCGCCGACGAGGGCTTCGAACTCGGACGAGATCCCTTCGAGTTGCTCGTAGACCGCGGGATCGGCCAGGACGCGCATCGTCGCCGCGACGGCCGCCAGCGCGATCGGGTTGGCGTTGAAGGTCCCGGCGTGAACGACGCCGGAAGTCACCTGGTCGATCAGATCTGCCCGGCCGACGACGGCGCTCTGGGTGAACCCTCCGGCCATCGCCTTCCCGAAGACGGACAAGTCGGGCAGCACGCCGTACTTCTCGGCCGCCCCGCCCCGGGCTATCCGGAATCCGGCGATCACCTCGTCGAAGACGAGGACGACGCCGTGCCGGTCGCAGAGGGTCCGCAGCGTCGACAGGAACTGCGGTGTGGGTGCTTCGACGCCGGCGTTGCTCATCACCGGGTCGACGAGCACGGCCGCGATGTTGCGCTCGACGGCCTCGCTCAGCAGGCGCTCGGCCAGCCGCACGTCGTTGAAGCGCGCCACGACCAGGTCGTCAAGCACGCTGGCCGACTGTCCCGCCCCACCGGGGGTGGCGGGGCGATCGCAGTCGTCTTCGGACATCCCGGCGTACACGGCGTCGTGCCAGCCGTGGTAGCTCTTGGCGAACTTGAGGACGCGGCGCCGCCCGGTGGCGGCGCGCGCGAGGCGCAGCGCCACCTGCACCGCCTCGGTCCCCGTGTTGCTCCACAGCAGTCGCTCGCCGTGCGGCACGGCTTCGAGGACCGCTTCCGCCGCGAGGTACTCGAGCGGGTGGCCGGTGCCGACGACCTGCATCTTCGTCGCGACTTCGGACACCGCTGACAGCACACGCGGGTCACTGTGACCGAGGACGAGCGGTCCCCAGGCCATCACGTAGTCGACGTACCGGTCGCCGTCCAGGTCCCAGACGTGTGCGCCCCGCGCCTCGCGCACGAAGAGCGGATGGGGTGGCATCGCGGCGCGCAGGCCCGATCCCACACCCCCGCCGACGCTGCGGCGGGCTCGCTCGAAGGCCGAGCGTGATGATTCCAGGGCCATGAGATCGCCCCTGCCTTTCAGTACGTGATCACCGAGCGGATGCCGATGCCGCGCTTCATCTGGTCGAACGCCTCGTTGACGTCCTTCAGACCGATCACGCTCGTCACCAGGGAGTCGAGATCGATGCGGTGGTTCATGTAGTGGTCGATCAGCAGCGGGAAGTCGGAAGCCGGCTTGCTGGAGCCGTAGTTCGAGCCGATGAGCGAGAGTTCCTGATCGGACATGACGAAGGGATCGATGGAGACCTTCAGGCCGTCCGCCACCTGCCCGGCGACCACCGCCGTGCCGCCCCGGGCCAGGACCTCGTAGGCCGACTCGATGGTGCGGGGCAGCCCGATGGCCTCGATGGCGATCTCCACACCGCGTCCGTCGGTGAGCTGTCGCACCCGGTCCGCGAAGTCCTCGCGGCCATTGTTGATCAGGTCGGTCGCGCCGAAGACGCGCGCCTGCTCCAGCTTCTCGTCGGAGATGTCCGCGGCGATGATCTTCCGCGCGCCGGCGAGCCGGGCACCCTGGATCGCGTTCAGGCCGACGCCTCCGCAGCCGAGGACCAGCACGGTGTCGCTCGGCCGCACGCCGGCGGTGTTGACGGCCGCGCCGACACCGGTCGTGACGGCGCATCCGACCAGAGCCGATTGCGGGAAGGGGGCGTCGTCCCGGATGGCGATCGCGCCCGATTCGGGCACGAGGGTGTACTGGCCGAACGTTCCGAGGCCCGCGAAGCTGAGCACGTCGCCCCCGCCGGCGGACGCGATCCGGGACCGGCCGTCGAACGAGAGGTGGTTCGCCGAGTGCTGGCTGACCATGTCGCAGAGGACGGGCCTGCCACTGATGCAGTAGCGGCAGCGGCGACACGAGGGCGTCCAGGACAGCACGACGTGGTCGCCCTTCTTCAGCGTCGTGACGCCTTCGCCGACGCTCTCGACGATCCCGGCTCCCTCATGGCCGAGGATCATCGGTGAAGGAACCTCCCATTCGCCCAGGAGGACATGGAGGTCGCTGTGGCACACCCCGCTCGCCTGGAGCCGCACGAGCACCTCGCCGGGCGGAGGCGTCGAGGGGATCGTCACTCTCTCGATGGTCAGCGGTTGGTTCGGCGTCCTGAAGACGGCGGCGTCGAACTCGATCGTCATGAAAGTCTTCCTTCCGTGTTTTGGGGCGATTACGTCCGAGCGGTACGGATGAGCTTCTTGTTGGCGAACTCGTCGATTCCCGCCCGTCCCAGCTCGCGGCCGAATCCGGACAACTTGACGCCACCGAAGGGCAGTTCCGCGCCATCGAGGCCGACGCCGTTGATGAAGACCATGCCGGCCTCGATCCTGTCGGCGACACGCAGCGCCTGCTCGGCGTCCGTTGTGAACACGTAGGAGCCCAGCCCGTACGGGGTGTCGTTCGCCAGCTCGACGGCCTCGTCCTCGGACCCGATCCGGTAGACGGTCGCGACCGGGCCGAAGAGCTCCTCGGCGGCCGACGGCGACGCCGGCGAGACGTCCGTCAGCACGCCGGGCGGGAAGTACCCCCCCTCGCGCTGTCGTGCGGAGACGAAGGTCGCCCCCTCGTCGACGGCTCGCCCGACCTGTTCCTCGACGTACTCGGCGGCGGCGACCGAGGAGAGGGGCGCCAGGCCGTCGGTCAGGGCGAGCACCTTCTCGGTGAACTTGTCGAGGAAGGCGTCGTAGACGTCCTCGGCGACGATGAAGCGCTTCCCGGCGTTGCACGCCTGCCCGGCGTTCTCGAAGCGAGCCTCGATCGCCGCCTGGACCGTGGCGTCGAGGTCGTCGGTCGACAGCACGATGAAGGGGTCCGAGCCGCCCAGTTCGAGCACCACCTTTTTGAGGCTGCGGCCGGCCTTCGCGGCGACCTCTGCGCCGGCCCTCTCCGAACCGGTGAAGGAGACGCCCTGCACGCGGGGGTCGGCGATGGCGCGGCCGATCTGCTCGCCGGTGGCGTGGACGTTGACGTAGCAGCCCTGGGGGAAGCCCGCGTCCGTGAACAGCTGCTGGAGAGCCGCGGACGACTCCGGACACTGCGACGCGTGCTTGAGCACGATGGTGTTGCCCAGGGCGAGGTTGGGCGCGGCGAACCGGGCCACCTGGTAGTACGGGTAGTTCCAGGGCATGATCCCCAGCAGCACGCCGACCGGCTGGCGGCGGATGAAGGCGGTGCCCTCTCCCTCCAGGAGCTCGATCGGCTCGTCGGTGAGGAACTTCTCCGCGTTCTCGGCGTAGTACCGGTAGATCGAGGCGCTGAACTCGACCTCCCCGACGGCCTCGTCCACCGGCTTGCCCATCTCCCGGTGGATGATCTCGGCGAGCTGCCGGCTGCGCTCGCTGTGCAGGGCGGCGACGGTGTTCAACAGCTGGGCGCGCTGTTCCACGGAGGTCTGCCTCGACCAGTGCGCGTAGGCGTTCGCCGCCGCGTCGAGCGCCCCGTCGACGGCCTCGTCCGTCGCGGTGGGGTACTCCTTGACCAGCTTGCCGGTGGCCGGGTCCACCACCGCGTACACGTGCCGCTTCGCCATACTGACTCCTTCGTCGTGATTCGGGTTCATGCGGGGGCCCCGGCCGTGCGGGCCGGGTTCGAGTCCAAGGCCGCGTTGCGGTCGTGCAGCGCGCGGTAGGCGCGGAAGTAGACGAATCCCTGGGTGCCCCAGGTCGCCAGCGCGGCGGTGTAGAAGATCGTGCGGTTCGCGTCGTCGAACGGCAGCGGGAAGAAGTCGTACGTAATCGCGATGGTGGTCCCGGCGGCCGTGACCAGTCCGGTCCAGACCGCCGGCCACCTCGCGCCCGCGCCCCAGAGCCGCTTGACGAAGTAGCAGAGGAACATCGCCGTGAGGAGGTTGACGACGACGTAGAACACGGAGACCCAGAACGCACCACGGTCGGTGTGGAGATCCGCGTCGTGGAAGGGCCGGAGGAACAGGGCGGCCACGATCGCGACCCCGAATACGGCGACGTCGACGCTGCGGCTCGGCTTGTAACGATGGGTGACCTTCATCAGGCCCAGGACCAGGATGAGCGTGATGCCGACCGACCTGGAGAACGCGTCGAAGAAGTACGCCAGGTCGTACAGGACGCTGTCGCTTTTGGCTCCGAGGAGCGACCAGAGCAGGAAGTTGCTGCCCGACGTCGCGACGACCATCCATTCGAGGCCCAGGAGGTAGTTGCCGTAGCGGCGAATGAATTTCCAGCCGTAGAAGTAGCCGGCGAAGATCATCCACAGGTCGGCCAGCAGGAACAGCGTCTCCCTCATCGGGACGCCCCCTCTCGGACGTCGCGGGACAGCAGGGTGATGACGCTCTCTGCGGTGCGCTGGCCCGTCAGAACCGCGCCGTTCATGGTTCCGGCCCATTCGCCGGCGGTTTCGGAGCCCGCCCAGTGGATGCGCCCGTGGGGCTCGCTCAGCGCCTTGCCGAAGCTCGTGGTCGCGTAAGGAGCGACGGCGGGATTGGGGCCGCCCGGGGCGAAGGGCTCCGCTCCCCAGCAGTGGTCCACGTAGTCGATCGGGGTGAGCGCCTGCGGACCGTAGAGGTCGGCGAGCTGCCGGACCACCCGGTCGCGCCGGGTCTCGGGGCTGAAGCCGTCGAAGACGCGCGGATCGCAGAAGGCCATCAGGACGCCCGGTCCGCCGGGGGCGGGGGACGCGTCGAAGGTGATGAACACGGTTCCGGTGTCGGTCACCGCCTCGCCGGAACAGCCGTCGGCCCGCCAGAACGGCCTCTCGTAGGCCACGAACGCCTTGCTCAGCACGCCCATGCGCCAGGTCCGCGTGAGCCCTTCGCCCTGCTCGGACAGAGCGGGCTCGAAGGTGATGGCGGCGCGGTGCGCCGGCGAGGCGGTGACGATGGCGTACCGGGCGCGGATCTCGCCGGAGTCGGTGCGGACGGTGACGCCGTCGTCGTCCTGTGCGATGCGGCGCACCGGTGTCTCCAGGCGCACGCGGTCACCGAGCCGCTCCGCCACCCGCTTGGCGATCTCCTGGGTGGTCTCGACGATCCGGTCCTGCTGCTGACCACCCTCGACGTCCAGCATGTGATCGAGCCCGCCCGCCGAACGGATGTAGCGCATCGCGTGCAGCAGGGAGACGTCTCCCGGCGTGCAACCCCACTGCACCTTGCTGATCACGGTCATCAGCGCGCGGGTGCCGGGCAGCGCGTTCTTCCGGTCGAGCCACTCGCCGAACGAGAGGGTGTCGAGCCGACCGGCCCCGGGCGTCTCCCACGCGGCGTTCACGTCGACGGTCGCGACCAGCTTGTTCACCGCCGCCTGCATGCGGGCCATGTCCACCAGTGCAGCGGGGGAGACCTTGGGAATGGTGCCGCTGTAGGTGCGGCGCCGGCCCGCCATCCACAGCACGTTGTGGCCCTGGGCGAACTGGTCGGTGGTGGTACACCCCACCCGGCTCGCGAGGTCCCGGACGGCGGTGTGGCGCCGGGCCACCCACGTCGCTCCGAGGTCGACCTTCACACCGGCCACCTCGCCGGAGAGCGAGCGGCCTCCGACCCGGTCGCGGCCCTCCACGACCAGGACGGACCGCCCCGTGCTCACCAGTCGCTCCGCCGCGCTCAGACCGGCGAAACCGGCACCGACGACCACGACGTCGACCCTGGTGCTCCCGGAGCGGGGCTCACGAGATCCGGACATGGCTTCCTCCTTCGCCCACGCGGTTCGCGTGCTGCGCGATGTAGGTGGTGACGGGGGCGACGAGGGCCTCGGGGAGGTGATGGCCCATGCCGGGGATGACCACGTGCTGGGCCGAGCGGATCGCCCGGACGGTCGCGGCGCCGCCGCTCGGGTGCACCAGCGGGTCACGGTCGCCGTGGATGACCAGCGTCGGAGCGGTGATCCTGCTCAGCTGGGCCGTCCGGTCTCCGGAGCGCTGGATGGCCTGGATCTGTCGCGCCGTGCCGGCCGCCGGGTCGCCGGCGCTGCGGTCCCAGCCGCGAGCCGCGATGGCCGCCTCGGCCGCGTCGTCGATGGGGTGCCCCGTTCCCGCGATGTGACGGGTGAGCCTCAGGTGGGCACGGACCGCCGCGGTTCTGTTCCTCGCTGGCGGGGCGGCGAGGAGCCGGATCGTCGACAGGGCCGGCTGACCGACCTTGCGCGCCCCGGTCGTGGAGTAGAGGGAGGCCAGCGACAGGACCCGCTCGGGCGCCGTTGCCGCGATCGTCTGCGCGATCATTCCGCCCATCGACCGCCCGACCAGGTGCCCCCGCGCGATCCCGAGATGGTCGAGTACGCCGACGGCGTCTTGGGCCATGTCGGCCAGCGTGTACGCGTCGCCGCGCGGACGTGCGGCGATCTGACGCCAGAGCCCGGGAGGGGGCGAGGCGACGAACGTCGACTGGCCGGCGTCGCGGTTGTCGATCGCGACGACCCGGAAACCGTGGGCGGTGAGGGAGCCGACGAACGAGTCGGACCAGAAGGTGAGGTCTTCGCCCAGTCCCGCGATGAGCAGCATCGCGGGGGCGTCCTTGTGGCCGTGGTCCCGGAAGCAGATCGTCATCCCGGACGGCAGGGTCGCGTACTGGTCGCCGCCCTCGGCGGCGCTCGTCTCAGACACGGGTGCCTCGCCTCCCGCCGGTCGCCGGCGCGGCCGCCCGGCGGGCGCCGAATCGGAGGTTCTCGTCGGCCACCGGGCCGCGCAGCGCCCTGGCGTCCTCGGGGTAGGACATCGCCATCCGCCAGGGCTTCTCGGGGCCCTGCTTGGGCAGGAGCTTCTCGCCGCGCTTGGCGTACCCGGCCTGGAGGTCCATGACGGGCCTGCGCTTCGTCCCCGACGGTGCGACCGGAACCACCGTGTCGTATCCGCGGGCGTCCATGTGCCTGACCAGGTCGATGAAGTAACGGCACATCAGGCTCACCTTGAGCGTCCAGGACGAGGTGGTGTAGCCGATCGCCATCGCCCAGTTGGGGATGCCGCTCAGCAGCATGCCGCGGTAACAGAGCGCGTCCGCGATGTCGACCTGGCGCCCGTCGACCACGATGGGCATGCCGTCGAAGAGCCGCAGGTTCAGCCCCGTCGCGGTGACGATGACGTCGGCTTCCAGTTCCTCGCCCGACGCCAGGACGATGCCGCGCTTGCTGAACCTCGCCACGGCGTCGGTGACGACGGAGGCCCTGCCTTCCTTGATCGCGTCGAAGAAGTCGCCGTCCGGTGCCGCGCACAGCCGCTGGTCCCACGGGTCGTACGGCGGGTTGAAGTGCTTGTCGACGTCGAATCCCTTGGGAAGGCGCTTGATGTTCTCGCGGCGGATCAGCGCGCGTCCGGCCTTGGGGAAGGTCCGCAGACCCTTCACGACGGCGTGTTCGGTCCAGATGTTCTTGAATCGCGTCACGGCGTACCCGCGCTCTTCTCCGAGCAGCTTCGTGAGCGCAAGGGCGACCTTGTCGACGCGGGGGAGCGCCATCACGTAGGTGGGGGTGCGCTGCAGCATCGTCACGTGCCGGGCGGCGCCTGCCCCGGTGGTCATGGCCGGCACCAGAGTGATCGCGGTCGCGCCGCTGCCGATGACGACGACCTTCTTGTTGCTGTAGTCGAGTCCCTCGGGCCAGTGCTGCGGATGGACGATCTGGCCCTCGAAGTCGTCCCGCCCCGGGAACTCCGGGGAGAACCCCTCGTCGTACCGGTAGTAGCCGGTGGCGGCGAAGACCCATCCCGAGTGGATCGTCCTGGTCCGGGTCGCTCCCGTGGCGGAGTCCGACGTCTGGACGGTGAGGGTCCACCGTGAGTCCGCCGTGGACCACTCCGCGCGGACGACCCGGTGGCCGAGCCTGAGGACGCGCTCCAGGCCGTTCTCCTCGACGGTCTCGTGGAGGTACTCCTTGATGAGGGGAGCGTCGGCGATCGCGGCTTCGTGGCGCCAGGGCTTGAACGCGTATCCGAACGTGTGGAGGTCGGAGTCCGAGCGGATGCCGGGATAGCGGAACAGGTCCCAAGTGCCTCCGATGTCGTCGCGCGCTTCCAGTACGGCGAGCGACTTGTCGGGCAGCTCCCGGCTGAAATAGGTGGCCGCGCCGATCCCGGAGATCCCGGCTCCGATGATCACCACGTCGAACTCCTCGACGGCGTCCAACACCTCAGCTGTCATGGCGTTTCCTCGCTGTTCCTGTGGCGGTTACCTCACTGTCGCGAGCCGCGACCGCCTGCGAGAACGACAGCGGGCACCTCCTTCGCCAGGGCTCGGTGCACGATGCACAGGCGGGCCGGGCCACTGCGCCCATACGGTGTCCGACGTTCGGGCCGAGGCCCCGGTCGAGCCCGCGGCCCGGCCCTTCCGGGAGCAGGGCGTCCGGAGACAGCCGTCCAGCGGCAGGTCGTGCCGCAGCCGTTGCGGCAGCAAGACCGGCGTGATAGAGGTTTGCCCCGGTGTTTAGTGGTACTAAACACCCCGTCGCGGTCGTGCAGAGGTCGAACCCGCTGCCGTCACGACCTCGCTGCGCGTCGCGCCCCCGGGTGAATCGAGCCGCAGGGGGATCGCCGCCGTCGCTCCCGCGATCGCGGCCGAGCGGAAGTGGCCAACGACCCGGAACCTGTGCGGGGCCACGTCTTCTCGGGCGGGAAGATCCGCCTCCTGCTGCTCCGGCTCAGCCCGCTGCGAGGGAGCCGCACCCGTTCGTTCGCGCAGGCAACCGCCTCACGCGCCCCTTCACCCACCCATGACGAGCCGGTACCGGCCCGTGAGCCGAAAGGTGGTCGCGATGACCGACCTCTCCAAGACAGGGCACGTCGAAGCAGCCGATGGTGAAGCGGGATCGGGCAATCCGCTCAACCGTGGGCTCGGCGTGTCGCAGATCGTGTTCATGGTCGTCGCCGCGGCGGCACCGCTCGGGCTGGTGGCCGGCGGGGTGCCGCTCGCCTTCGCCGTGAGCGGCAGCCCGGGGATGCCGCTGTACTTCGCGCTGTCCACCGTGCTGCTGCTGATCTTCGCGGCCGGCTTCACGCTGATGGCCGGACGGGTACGCAACGCGGGGGCCTTCTACGCCTATGTCCAGGCGGGGCTGGGCCGGATCCCCGGTCTCTCGGCCGCGACCCTCGCGCTCTTCTCCTACACGCTGCTTCTCGTCGGGGTGAACGCCTACGTCGGCGTCGCGACGAGCAACGTCATCGAGCGGTACGCCGATGTCGGCTCCCCGTGGTGGACGTGGGCGCTCGTCTCACTCGGCGTCATCGCCTTCCTCGGCTACCGAGACATCGAATTGAGCGCCAAGGTGCTCGGTGCCGTGCTGGTGCTGGAATCCCTGCTGCTCCTGGTCCTGGACCTCGGCATCGTGGGCCACGGCGGCGCCCACGGCCTGACGGCCGAGCCGGTGACGCCCTCGATCGTGGGCACCGGCTCCCTGGGCCTCGGCATCATGTTCGCCATCTTCGGGTTCATCGGCTTCGAGGCGACGGCCGTGTTCCGCAACGAGGCGAAGGACCCCGACGCCACGGTCCCGCGGGCGACATACGTCGCGATCCTGGTGATCGGAGCCTTCTACTCGTTCACCGTGTGGGCGATCGTGGTGGGTTCCGGCGTCGACGCCGTGGTCGGAGCCGCGCAGGCCGACCCCGAGGGCCTGGTCCTCACGCTGACGCGGAGCTACGTCGGGTCCGTCTGGGCCGACATCATGCAACTGCTGCTGATCACAAGCCAGTTCGCTTGCGTACTGGCCTTCCACAACGTCGTGACGCGCTACCAGTTCGCGCTGTCCCGGGCCGGTGTGCTTCCGGCGTCGCTGGGCGTCGTCCACCCCCGGCACCGCGCGCCGTCGGCGTCCTCTGCCGTCGCCTCGGCGGTCGCGTTCGTCACCACGCTCGTCGTCGCCTCGCTCGGCCTCGACCCGATCGGGGACCTCTACGCCTGGTTCTCCGGTGCCGCCACCCTCGGCATCGTCCTGCTGATGGCTGCCACCAGCCTCGCCGTCGTCGGCTTCTTCCGGCGCGCCGACGGGCGGCAGTCGGTGTGGCGGACGGTCGTGGCCCCGGCCGTCGCCTTCCTCGGCCTGGCCTGCGTGGTCTGCATGATGGTCGCCAACTTCCCGCTCCTCGTCGGCACCACCACGGGTGCCTGGGTGATCGGCGGACTCGTCGCCCTCTCGGCCGTGGCCGGCGCGGTGCAGGCCCTCGTCCTGCGAGCGCGCCGACCGGCTGTCTACGAGCGACTCTGAGCGACTTGCCGGTCAGCTCATGAGCGCAGGGGCGCGGCCGGTCTGTGCACCGTGCACCGTCCCCGGGGGAAGCCGGTGCCCGGTGTCGTTCTCACCGCGACCGCGGCCTGTGACAGTGGGGTACGAGGCAACCGCCACCGGCGAAGTCCGGTTTCGCCGAGCACCGTGTCGTGGGCGGGCCGACCGGGGCGCCCAGGGGAGGGACGTTGAAGAATCGGACTGTCGTGGTGGGGCTCGGCGCCACTGGCCGGGCCATCGCCTCTTCCTTGCTGCAACGCGCGGACGTGGAGATCGTGGGAGCGGCGGACCGGGACCCCCGCGTGGTCGGTCAAGACCTCGGAGTGCTCCTCGGTGGCGTCGCGAACGGTGTCGTCGTCGTGAGCGACCCGGCCGAGCTGCCCGCCGCCGACCTCGCGATCGTGGCGACCGTCTCGGATCTGCACAGGGCGGCCGACGTCCTGCTGCCGCTGCTGGAGCGTTCGTACAACGTCCTGAGCATCTGCGAAGAGCTGGCCTATCCATGGCGGAGCCACCCCGATCTGGCCCGGCGGCTCGACGACACGGCGAAGGCGCATGGCGTGACCGTCCTGGGCAGCGGGGCGAACCCGGGCGTCCTGATGGACACGCTTCCTCTCCTCCTGACTGCACTGACTCAGCGTGTGGAGAGCGTGCGGATCCGCCGACGGACGAACATGTCACGCTACGGCGCGATCCTGTCGAAGTTCGGCCTCGGTCTGACCATGCGCGAGTTCGCGACGGCTCGCAGCCGGGGCGAGGTCGTCGGGCACCACGGCTTCGAGCAGGCCATCGGGGCGCTCGCGGCAGGGGTCGGATGGGATCTCGACTCGGTGGACGTGGGAGAGGTCGAACCCGCTGTCGTGACGACTTCGCCGCGCGTCGGGGACCACATGCGTATCGAACCGGGGCAGATCGCGGCGGTCACTCACGCCGCCCGGGGCGTGCTCAAGGGCGACGTGGTGATCGATCTGGAGATCACGTTCGGGTTCTTCGAGCCGGCCGATGAGGTGGTCGCGGGCGACGACTACCGGATCGTCGGAGAGGAGCAGGTCGTCGACCTCCGTTCCTCCGTGGGCTTCGATTCCTTCCTCAGCACCGTCGCGGCGGCGGTCAACGCCTCCACCGCGGTCGTCGAGGCGCGTCCCGGTCTCCTGTCGATGGGGGACCTGCCTGCCCGTTCGGTCGCGGCCAAGGGAGAGCGGCGAGCGGGCCGGGCCTCGCTCGGGGCCACGCCTTCTCAGGACTGAGACGGAGACGCAGAAGACGGAGAACCTCCTGTTCGCCGTCTTCACGCGTCTCGCCGAAGAGCCGCCCGTCACGGTCGATCCGCCGGACGGGAACGGGGGCTCGGGCGCGCTGCCGAGCACGCCTCGACGCGGAGTACGAAGTGGGGCGGACGCCCCACCTGGAAGGAGATCGGGACAGCATGAGGACCGACAGCACGAAGTACACCAACTTCACCGGCTGGATCGACCCGCCGGACGACGTGCAGCCCGCGCTGGACGGCGATCTCACCTGCGACATTGCCGTCATCGGCGGCGGCATGGGCGGCATGGCGGCCGCGCTGCGCCTCGCGGAGCGCGACCAGGACGTTGTCCTGCTGGAGGCCGAGTTCTGCGGCTACGGCTCGGCCTCGCGCAACGGCGGTCAGATCGCCGGGGCGCCCGGTGGCGACCTGCGGATGCTCAGCCTCCAGTCCCCGAAGAAGATGCCGGTCATGGCCAAACTGGCGGAGCATGCGGGCCGCTACGTGGAAGACCTCATCAAGACGCACGACATCGACTGCGACTACGTGGCGAACGGCCTGGTGTGGGGTGCGGTCTCACCCCTCATGATGCTCAGGGTGCGTACCCAGGCGGCGATCCTGCGCGCCTTCGGCGGGCACGGGACCGTCGGCAGCAGAGAGGAGCTCGGCCTCCCCGCCGGCTTCGTGGGCGGGATGCGGGAATCCATCGGCGGGATGCTGAACCCGGGCAAGCTCGCTCGTGGTGTGCGTCGCGCACTGCTCGCCTCCTCGGCCAAGGTCTTCGAGCAGTCGCGGGTGAGCGATGTCCGGCGGACCGGCAGCACCGTCGAGATCACGACACCGCACGGCACCGTGCGGGCCGACAAGGTGCTGCTCGCGACCAGCGTCTACGGCGGCGAGTGGGACATCACGCCCAAGAACCTCGCGACGCCGCTGTACGTCGTCGAGATCGAGTCGGAACCCATCGCGCCGGAGCGGCTCGCCGCGCTGGACTGGACCAGTCGGTCCGGCATCATCACCCAGCACCAGTTGATGACTCACTACCGGCTCACCGAGCGCAACACCATCGTCTGCGGGGTCCGCAAAGCGCAGCGAGGCCAGACCTACCCGCTCCCGGACCGGGTCCCGGACCCCGGTGTCGTGCGGGACATGGGGAAGGATCTGGCCAACCGGTTCCCGTCGCTGTCCGACGTGGCCATCGAGCGAGCCTGGGGCGGTTGGATCGGCATCAGCCCGGACTGGTTGTCGGTCGCCGGGCAGGTGGGTGACAACGTCTTCTACGCGATGGCCTGCAACGGCCACGGTCTCTGCCAGGTGCCGTACGTGACCCATCAGCTCGCCGACTACATCGTCGACGGCGAGATGCCGGAAGACCTCGCCGGCATCTGGTCGGACGCCCCGAAGTACTCGCCGTCGATGTCGCTGCTGATGCAGCCGTTCGTTCTCCGGGCCATCTGGGGGCTGGACCGGTTCAACGACTTCTTCAACGGCAGCAGGAAGCTGGCCCGGCGGGCACTCCGTCGTGCCAGGCGCGGGGACTCCTGAAGGTTCGGGCGACGCCTGCTCCGTGACGGCGCGGTGTGAGATCGCCACCCGTTACGACAACACCGCCGGGTCCTGCGAAGCAGCCGTCGCCCTCGCATCACTCCTGATGCGGGCCCGGCATGCGACGCCAGGATCTAGGCGGGCCCTCGCGCGGCGCGCAGCAGGGGAGGCGACAGGACCCAGAGGACCTCGCTCACCGTCGTACCCGGATTGTCGAACTGGTGAAGCGTCTGGCCGGAGAACGAGGTGGACACCCCGGCCGACAGCATCCGGGTCTCGTCTCCGACGATCAGACGGGTCGAGCCGCTCAGCCCCATCGCGAAGATCGTGGCGGTGTCGAGCCGATAGGGGCCTCCGGTGCCCCCGCCTGGCTCGATCACGGAACGGAAGACCTGGAACGCCGTGGTGCCGGCGGGCGTGAGCAGGTATTCGGCCACGCCCTCACCGCCCATGTCGATCCGGCTTCCACCGTCCACGACTTGCTCGTCGGGGTACGCGAACAGCTCCCCGACCCCGATCCGCAGCACCTCGCAGACGCGCAGCAACGTCGGGACGGACACGCTGGTGAGCCCACGCTCCAACTGGCTCAGAAAGCCCTTGGTGACCTCTGCCCGGTGCGCGACCTCCGTCAACGACAACCCGCGGTCGAGCCTGATCTTCCGCAGCTGCGCACCTGTGGACGCTTCGAGGGCGGCGGCGCCCCGTTCCGCTCCGCCTGCTGTCCCGCCGTCACCGATGGACATGGTGTGCTCACCGCCCGTCCCGAGGCCGAGGTCGTGTGCCCGTCAGGTGACGGGCCGACCCGGACGAGTCCTCTCCGTGACACGAGGCTAAGGCATGCGTGCCAGGGGCAGTCGGTGCGCCCCTGTGGAGGGGGCGACGGCGTCGAACCCCTTGTGGCGTCGGCGAGGGCGTGGTAAATCTGCCGCCGTTTAGTGGTAGTAAACAGCGGCCGAGGGCCCGCGCCTTCGCCGTCGGCCAGGCCGCCGACGGGCCCTTCATCTGTCTGTGACACGGCATGTCGGGAGCCTCGGCTCCCCGAGAGCAGAAGGGACACTGAGAACATGGAAGAGCTGTGGCCCCCGCCCTCGCGTGAGGTCGCCGATGCGATCAGGTCCCTGTGTCAGCGCCTGCTGACGGAAACGGAGGCCCTGATCGACGCCTTCGCAAGGCCCTCTCTCGTCGCCCAGAACGATCCCGCTCTCCTCGCGGACGCATCGCTGGTCGAGGAGGATCGCGCGCTCAACCGCTCTGAGGTGGTCCAATGGTTGACCGCAAACGTTCAGCAACCGGGGCGGAGGGTAGAGCCCTACGTCAGCCCGAGGACCACGGCGTACATCAACGATCTCGTCTCCCGCGGCATCGCGCCCGACTTCGCCGGTGCCTGGCGCGTGGCCCTGGGGATCGGTTGGCGGCGCTGGCTTGAGGAATGCGTGGCGGACTGCACGGACCCCGATCTTCTCGTGGGGGTCCTGGACGTGACGGCGCAGTCGCTGGTGCAGTACGCCCTCGACTCCGTCGCGGCCCTGCGGCAAGCCGGCCTCGCCGCGGCGATGGGGAACACGGATGCAGAGGGGATCGCACTGATCCAGCTGATCGCCAGTGGGGCACCGATGGCGGAGGACCTCGCCGAAGGGCGCCTGCGCTACCGGATGGCGCGGTGGCACGTGGGTCTCGTCCTCTGGGTCGATGATCCCCAGGCGGCCGACGCCCTGGACGAGGCGATCGCCGCCGTGCGCCCCTCCGCCGGTGGCCGGAGCGCCCTGGTGGCGCGCGCCAGCGCCACGTCGCGGTGGATCTGGCTCTCGGGGGAAGCCGTCCCGGACCTTCACCACGTGGAGAAGGACCTCGCGGCGGCCGACGAGGTCCGCGCGGCGGTGGGAAGGCCGGGACGCGGTCTCGAAGGATTCCGCTCCAGCCACCAGGACGCCCTCGCGGCGCAGGCGCTGGTGATCCGGCTGGGGTCCGACCGGCGATTCACCGCCTACGCCGACGTCGAGCTGATCGACGCGCTCACGAAGGACCGGCCCGGCGCACGTCGGTTCGTCGTCAACACCCTCGGGTCATTGGCCGAAGCCGACCCAGCGCTGCGGCAGGCACTGCTCACCTATGTGCAGTCCGGCTTCAGCACCACCCGGGCGGCCGCCAACCTCTACGCGCACCGCAACACCGTTGAACGGCGCGTCTCACGCGCCAACGAGCTCTCGACCGTCAAAGTGGAGGACAACCCGACCCACGTGGCGGCGGCGCTCTTGGCGCTGGACATCGCGCCTGACATCGCGAGGATCGTTCCGAGCTGAGCTCACACCACGCAGCTGCGGTGCTCGAGCTTCCTTGCCCAGGGAAGAGCCCGGAAGGGCGAGACGGGGAAAGGTGGGCAGAACCGCGCGGGCGCCCGGACGGTGCCTAGGCGGTCTGCCTTCGCCAGTGGCATTCCTTCCGGAACGTTTGCGATCGACGGCGAGGGCGCGCCGACACTGCCGCTTAGAGGCCGACCTCGGAGGTCAGCATGGTGAAAAGCGCCTCGGTGTCCTCCGTGCGTGCGTCAGGGGTCGCACATAGCGCCCATGATGCACGTAATGCACATTGATCTTGAGTGCGTTTTGCGCCTGTCGGGCTACTGACCTGCGGTTTTCCTTAACCTGTTTTGGTTCTACATGTTTGCGATGACGCACCACGTTGAGTGTGTCGCGATCCTTGAGCCTGCCGCAAAGGGCTCCTGACCTGCTGTTTCATCTGGTGTACGTTATGTGCATTGTGTGCGTTACGGGCGATATCTTGACACATGTTTGACGCACGAAGCGCCTGCGTGACGCACGTTTGACGCAGGTCCTGACGCCGCATCAGGTCAGGGCTCGTGCAGGTGGCGCTTGGTGGGAGTGTGAGGCGCGGAGGAGCCGGCTTTACTGTCTCTTGGAGATGTTGAGCCGGTCGTTGTTGGTGTTGGGGCTCAGTACGAGCGGGGGCCGTACGGGCTCCATCCGTGGAGGAACGGCTTGAGGTCGGCAGGGTCGGGCTTGGGCGGGATGGGGATTTTCGGCGCCGAGGCGGCTTCGGTGAGGTGTTGGAGATGCATGTCTGCGAACGCGATCCATGCCTCGACCTCGGTCTTTTCCTGGCAGGGCGGCAGTGATGCGGCGTGCCGTCGAACGGCTGCGACGTATTCGGTCAGGCGCATGGCTCGGTGCCGGGCTTCTGCCTGGTCTTCGAGGTGTTTGACTCGGTAGGCGTGGGCATGGGCGGAGCGTGCCGCCTGCATTGCGGCTTCCCAGCGCTGTCGTTGTTGCTCGGCGACTTCCTGATCCGCACGGCGCCTGCGTTCCGGCTTCTCCGCGGAGGGTGACTTCTTGGGTGATCTCGGCGAGCTGGTCTTCGAGGGGTCGGGTCGGGGTGTGGGCCCATTCCGTGGCGCGGTGTGGGTTACCGCCGCGGAGGATGAGGCGCAGGCGATCGGAGGGTGTGCAGTCGAAGCGGGGTGGACGCATCCATGAGTGCTTCTTGGTGTCGGCGAGTAAGGGTGTGTTCGCTGCGGTCCTGTTCCTGGAGGACCGGGAAGCTGACTTTCTCGTCCTGTGCGGTAACGGTGAAATGGGGCGGCGCGCTACGGCGTCGATGGCGCGGGGGAGCGTCTTGTGTCGGGCCGAGTGCGGCTGAATGGCCCTGTGCTTCGGTGGCGATGATGAGTGCCTGGATGATGCGCAGGGCGCGCCCTTGAACGGCCTTTGTCAATCCCATTGGCTGAGGCGGGCGTTGGAGGTCGACCACCACAGGATGGGGCGGGTGAGTTTGGCCGGTACAGGAACAGGGGTGAGTTCGACCAGGTGCCAGGATGGAATGTCGAGGAGTTTGATTTCGTACCCTCGGTGGGTTCGATAGCCGTACAGTTCCTGGGTTTTCGAGACGCCGGACCTGACCGACGCGCGGGCCCATGCCGGGCGGCTCGGGCTCGGCGTCCTCGCGCACGGGCGGTGCGCCGACGGCAGCGGCTACTGCTACTTCGACATGCGGGAAGGAGCGGGGGCGGTCCTGGAGGTGCGCCGCACCCAGCGGTGACGCGCGCTCAGGCCAGTCGGCTCAGCGCCGCCGACACCAGCGTCCGCACACCGGGCACGAGTACCGACGGGTCGGGTGCGAACAGCGGGCTGTGGTTGCCCGGCACGTTGCCGAACTTCTCGGCGAGGTCGTCGCCGGGCGCCGCCTCCCAGACCTCGGCAGGGGTCGCCGTCACGTACCAGTAGTCGTACGGCACGTCCGTGGGCGCGAGGAGGGAGAAGTCCTCGCTGCCCAGGGCCGGGCCGAAGTCGAACACCGTGTGTGCGCCGAAGAGTTCGCGGTGCACAGCCGCGATCTCACCGTCGAGACAGGCGTCGTTGACGGTGTTCGGATAGCCGGGCCGGACGGTGACCTCAGGCGGTACCCGGCAGCCCGCCGCCTGGCACTCGCCCGCGACGATCCGGCGGACGGCGCCGAGGACGCGCTCCCGTACCCGGGTGTCCTGCGTGCGCAGGTTCAGGGCGAGCCGGGCCTCGGCGGGGATGATGTTGTGCTTCGTGCCGGCGTTGAACCGGCCGACCGTCAGGACAACCGACTCCCGCGCCGCGACCTCCCGCGACACCACGGTCTGCAGGCGCGTGACGATGTACGCGGCGGTCACCACCGGGTCGACGGTCGACTCGGGGCGCGAGCCGTGGCCGCCGATGCCGTGGACGACGACGTCGATGTCGTCGGAGGCGGACATCGTCAGGCCAGGCGTGTGCGGGTAGAACCCGGCGAGGCCGGGTGTGACGTGCTGGCCGAGCAGCACGTCGGGGCGCGGGAAGCGCGGATGCACGCCGGCGGCGACCATGGCCGCAGCCCCGCCGCCGGACTCCTCCGCGGGCTGTCCGACGACGACGAGCGTGCCGGACCAGGTGTCGCGGGCGGCCGCGAGGACCTCGGCGGCAGCCGCGAGCCAGGTGACGTGCAGGTCGTGGCCGCAGGCGTGCATCACGCCGTCGACGGTGGAGGCGTACTCCAGGCCGGTGGCCTCTTGGACCGGTAGGGCGTCCATGTCGCCGCGCAACCAGACGACCGGACCGTCACCGTTGACGAGGACGCCGACAACGCCGGTGCGGCCGACGCCTTCGGTGACGTCGTAGCCCGCCGGGCGCAGGCGTGCGGCGAGCTTCGCCGCAGTGCGGTGTTCCTGGAAGGCCAGTTCGGGGTGGCGGTGCAGATCCCGGTAGAAGTCCTCCAGTTCGGCGGGCTTCAGGCCGGCGGTGAGATCCAGGGTGAGTCGTGCTGCCGTGGCCGGATCGCTCATGCGGGCTGCTCCTTCTCCTCGAAGGTCGGGACGCTCGCCAGCAGGCGGCGGGTGTAGGGGTGTTGGAGGGTGCGGTAGACGTCCCGTACGGGCCCGTGTTCCACCACTTCTCCTTGGCGCAGGACGGCGACCTCGTCACTGACATGACGGACGACGGCCAGGTCGTGCGAGATGAAGAGCATCGTCAGCGACAGGGAACGGCGAAGTTCTTCAAGGAGGTTGAGGACTTCGGCCTGTACGGAGGCGTCCAGCGCGGACGTGATCTCGTCGGCGATGATCACCTCGGGTTCGACGGCGAGGGCGCGGGCGACGGCGATGCGCTGGCGCTGACCGCCGGAGAACTCGTGCGGATACCTCTGTGCCGCCGAGCCGTCGAGTGCGACCGTCTCCAGCCAGCGCTTCACCGCCGAAGCGTGCTTGCTGGCGTCGGCCCGTACTGGATCGACGGCCTCGGCGATGGCCTGGCCCACGGTCATACGCGGGTTGAGCGAGGCGTAGGGGTCCTGGGAGACGAGCTGCACCCGGCGGCGCACCGCCGCGAGCCGTCCGCCCCGCAGCCCCGTGAGGTCCTCGCCATCGAGAGTGACGCGGCCCGCGCGCACTGGATGGACGCCCACGATCGCCGTGGCGATCGTCGACTTCCCCGAGCCGGACTCGCCGACCAGGCCGAGCGTCTGCCCGGCCCGTACGCCCAGGGACACACCGTGCAGGACCGTTCTCGCACGCTTGCCGTGACCGAAGACGACGGTCAGGTCTTCGACGGCCAGCTTGTACGGGGGTGTGGTCACGCGGGCTGCACCTCCTGGCGTACGGCGTGGCAGGCGACGGCGTTGATCAGTTCCGGCCGTTCACTCGCGCAGACGTCGAGCGCGACCGGACAGCGGTCGGCGAACGCGCAGCCGGCCGGGCGGTCGGCCGGCGTCGGCGGCCGGCCAGGGATGGTCGCGAGCAAGGTCCGCTCCTCGGCGTCCGTGTCGTGGAGGCGGGGGCTCGCGGCCAGCAGCGCCTTGGTGTACGGGTGCCGGGCGCGGTCCGCCCGTAGATCGGCCGCGGTCAGTTCCTCGACGACGCGGCCGGCGTACATCACCACGATCCGGTGGCACAGGGTGCTGACCACGCCGATGTCGTGGGAGATGAACAGGGTGCTGGTGCCGCGAGTGCGGTTGATGTCCTTGAGGAGGTCGAGGACTTCGGCCTGGACGGTGACGTCGAGGGCGGTGGTCGGTTCGTCGGCGACGATCAGCCGTGGACCCGGGAGGACGGCGGCGGCGATCACCGCGCGCTGCCGCATGCCGCCGGACAGCTCGTGCGGGTACTGCTTCACGACCCGGGCCGGGTCCGTGATCCGGACCTGCTCCAGAGCCTCGACGGCACGGCGCAGCGCCTCCGCACGGGGCACGCTCTGGTGCACTCGGAGCGTCTCGGTGAGCTGACCGCCCATCCGCAGCGCGGGGTTGAAGGAGGCCGACGGGTCCTGGAAGACGATGCCGATCTCGGTGGCCAGCCGCTTGGGGTCGGCGGCGGGAGTGGCCAGGTCGAGGTCGCCCAGGGTGAGTTGGGCCGCGTGGGCCGTGAGCCCGTCGGGCAGGAGCTGCGCCACGCTCATCGCCGTGACCGACTTGCCGGAGCCGGACTCGCCGACCAGTCCGACGATCTCGCCGGGCATGACATGGAAGGAGACGTCGTCGACGAGCCGCGTTCCGTCCGGCAGGGCGACGGACAGGCCGTCCACCGTCACCAGCGCGTCCTTCGGGGCGCGGTGCGAGGGCGGGGGTACGACGACGGGTCGGGGCGCCCTGGTCTTCGTATCACCGCCGCGCGGGTCGAGCGCCGTCGCGAGGCCGTCGCCGACGAAGCCCGCGAGGACGCCGGTGACGGTGATGGCCGCCGCCGGGCTGATCGCCTCGGCCGGGGTGGTGTAGAGGGACTCCAGACCGGAGCTGAGCAGCGCGCCCCAGTCGTAGTCCGGCGACTGCACGCCAACGCCGAGGAAGGACAGGCCGGACAGGGCCACGAGGACGTTGGCGAACGCCACCGACAACAGCACCAGCAGCGGCCCGGAGATGTTCGGTAGGAGATGCCGACTGAGCAACCGGGAGGGCGGTACGCCCATCAGGCGGGCCTGGGTGACGAAGTCACGCTGGGCGACCGAGGCCGCCATGTTCGCGGTGAGGCGGGCGAAGGCGGGCGCGCCGCCCAGGCCGATCGCGAGGATCGAGGCGGTGGGTCCGGTGCCCAGGACCGTGGCGATGACCATCGCCAGGAGGAGCGCCGGGTAGGAGATCATCACGTCGATCAGCCGCAGTCCCAGTTCGCGCACGCGCGGCCCGGACACCCAGACCACGGTGCCGAGGAGGATCCCGGCGACGGCCGCGAGCGCGGTGGCGGCGAGGGTCATCTCCAGGGTGAGGCGGGTGGCGACCAGGGTGCGGGCCAGGACGTCGCGGCCGAGCGCGTCGGTGCCGAGCCAGTGCTCGCCGCTCGGATGCACGCGGGCCGCGTCGCTCAGTGCGGTCGCCTTCCCTTCCCACAGGAGCGGGGCGACGATGCCGAGGACGGCGATCAGTCCCAGCCCGGCGAGGGCCGTGACCAGAGGCGCGTTCCAGCGTATACGGCGCATCAGTGGCCTCCCTTTCCGGCGAGGGTGCGCGGGTCGAGCAGCGCGAGGGCGGCGTCGACGAGCAGGTTGAGCAGGGCGGCGAGGAGGCCGAGGACCAAGACGCAGCCCTGGACCACGGGGTAGTCGCGCACGAGCAGTGCCTCGACGACGCGCAGCCCGATGCCGGGCCAGGCGAAGACGGACTCGACGACGACCGTGCCGCCGAGCAGGCCGGCGAGGATCAGCCCGCCGAGGGTGAGGGTGGCGGTCAGCAGGTTCGGCAGGGCGTGGCGGGCGTAGAGGCGCAGCGGAGGGAGGCGGCGTCCGCGCGCGGTGCGCACGTAGTCCTGGGCCAGGACGTGCGCCGCCTCGGTGCGCACGATGCGGGCCATGACGCAGGTACCCGGCAGGACGAGAGCCGCGACCGGCAGCACCATCGACGAGACCCTCTCGGCGCCGGCCGCCGGGAGCCAGCCGAGCTTGATGGCGAAGCCGAGGACGAGCAGGGTGCCGATGATGTACTCGGGCGTCGCGCCGACCAGACCGGTGACGAAGGTGAACGCCCCGTCCGTGCGGCGGCCTCGGCGCGCGGCAACGGCGAGCCCGATCGGCACGGCGAGCACCAGCACCCCGAGGACGGAGAGGAACGCGAGCTCGGCCGTGAAGGGCAGACGGGTGCCGATGACGTCGGCGACGGGCTCCGGTTCGTGCCGGGCCCGCTCCACGTCGGCGGGCGCCGCGTCGGCGCCGGCCACCACACGGGCCGGGTCGCCGGGGATGAGCTGCACCATCAGGAACGTGCCGACGACGAGCGTGACCGCGACGGCGGCGAGCCCGGCCAGGCGCCGTACGAGGAAGGCGCCCCAGGGGCCGAGCAGGCTCGTGCGCCCGGCCCCCGCGGCATCGACAGTGGCCGTCATCAGCCGGTGACCCGGAGCGTGGAGACGACGAGGTTGCCTCCCGGCGTCGCGAAGGCGATGCCGTTGCGGGCGACGTAGTGCACGTTCACCGTGGCGAGCGGGATCACGTCGTGGGCCTTGAGCAGGGCGTCCTGCGCCTTCTGCCAAGCTGCGCACTTGGCGCCCGGGTCCGTGGTGGAGGTGGCGGCGACGTAGTTCGCGGCGAAGCCCTGGTTGCCGACCGCGCCGTAGTTCAGGCCGCCCTTGACCGGTTCGGGGCCCACGAAGTAGGCACCACCGCGGGCGAGGTTGCCGGTGATCAGGGGGAAGACGGTGGCGTCCCAGTCGCCCTGGTTGGCGGTCACGTCGGTGGCCCACGTGGCGTTGTCGGCGTTGGCGAGCTTCACCTCGGCGCCGGCGGCGCGCAGGGCCTCGGCGACGTAGGAGTTGCCCGCGCCGCCGGCCACCGCGTTCGACCCCTCCAGTTTGATTGAGACCCCCCTGAGCGCCTTCTTCGCCGCGGCCGGGTCGGTGGCGGTCAGCAGGGAGGTGTCGGTGGAGACGCAGGCGGACTTCTCGTCCACGTACGAGGTCATGACCTGGCCCGCGCCGCCGAACACCTTGTTGAACGCCGTCGCGCTCACCGCATGGGCGACCGCCTTGCGCACCTTCGGATCGGCGCCCGGACGGCCGGGGCGCTGGTTGAAGGCGATGAAGTTGCGGATGAGCGGCGCCGACCTGACGGCGTATGTGTCGTCGCTCGTGAACCGCGCGACGTCGGTGCCGCTGAAGGGAGCGAGATCGAGGGCCCGGGTCTGCAGCTGGTTGGCGAGGGTGGACTCGTTCTTCGAGATCTGGATCCGCAGGGTGTCGGCGGGCCTCCCGGAGGGCTGCGCGGAGAAGCGTGCGAACGCGTCGTAGTCCTTGCGCAGCCTCAGCTCGTACGAGGCGCCACGCCGCGCCTTCACCATCTCGTACGGGCCGGAGGCCGCGCCCTTGACGGCGCCTTGGGCGAGGGCGGCGGCGCCCGCGTCGAGTCCGGCCTTGCAGATGATCCCGGCGCCGGTGCCGGCCAGGCCGGTGAGGACCTCGCCCCAGGGGGTGGCGGTGGTGATGGTGACGGTGCCGGCCTTGTCGTCGCCGGTGATCGTGGTCTTCTTCCCCGCGTTCGCGGCGCCGAAGGTCAGCAGCGCGCCGGCCGAGGTCGCCCGGTAGTGCTCCAGCGAGGCGACGACCTGCGAGGCGGTCAGCGGGGCGCCGTCGGAGCAGGTCAGTCCCTTCCTCAGCGTCAGGGTCGTCTTCGTCGGCGTGGACGTCCACGACTCGGCGAGCCCGGCGACGAACGTACCGCCGTCGTCCTGCCCGAGCAGCGGCTGGTACAGCAGCGACGTGATCACGTAGTCGGTCGCGCCCGCGCCCTTGGCGGGGTCGAACGAGGTGACGTCGGAGGTCATGCCGATCCTGACGGTGCCGCCGCTCTTGCCGTCGCCCGACGAGGGGCTGTCGGCGGAGCCGGTCGTGCAGGCGGTGGCCAGGAGCGAGGCGGCGGCGACCACGGAGGCGCCGGCGAGGAACCTCGAACGATGCATGAAGGAACTCCCCAGGGCTGTGGGCGAAGCGGGGGGCGGTGTGATGCGGGATACAGAACAGGCCACTTCCCGGCCCGGCCCGAAATTGCAAGAATCCGCGACCGGAGGCTGATCGAATGCACGAATCCGCACCATCTGCCGTCCCAGGTACGGTCGACACCCCGCCCCGGGGAACACTCGATGAACTTGATCTCGCGCTCGTCAACGCCCTGCAGATGGCACCCCGCGCCCCCTGGGCGCAGCTCGCCCGGCCCCTCGGCGTGGACGCCGCGACGCTCTCACGCCGCTGGGCCCGGCTGCGTGACTCCGGTGCGGCCTGGGTCACCTGCTACGCGGCGCCCTCCCAAGTGACGTACGGAGCCATGGCGTTGATCGAGGTGTCGTGCGTGCCCCAGGCCCGGGTAGCCCTGGCCGAGGAGCTCGCCCGGCATCCGCAGGCGATGAGCGTGGAGCTGGTGGCCGGATCCTGCGACCTGCTCCTGACGGTGGCCACAGTGACGATGTCGCTGATGAGCGGCTACGTCCTCGCCCTCAGCCGCATCGAGGCCGTCACCGCCACCCGCACCCACCTGGTGCAGCACCTGCACCGCGAGGGAAGCGAGTGGCGCATGGACTCGCTCTCCCGCGACCAGCAACGCGACCTGACGGACACCGAGGAAGCCGCCGCGCGGACCGCCGCCGGGGCCACCCTCACGACCGAGGACCGCATCCTGCTGCTCGCCCTCGCCGAGGACGGCCGCCGCCCCGTCGCCTCCATCGCGGCCCAACTGGAGCGCCCGGAGTCGACGGTCCGGCGGATGCTGAACTCCCTGCTGCACGGGGGCCGGGCCGTCCTGCGCTGCGACGCCGCCCACCTGCATGCGGGCTGGCGCAGCACGGCCACGCTGTGGATGTCCGTACCGCCCGCTCAGCTCACCCGCGCCGGCGACGAGTTGTGCCGGATGCGGGACACCCGCATGGCGGCGTCGGTGTCCTCCGAGGCCAACCTGCTGGCCGTCGTGTGGCTGCACTCCCTCGACGACCTCGCCCGCTACGAGACCCAGGTCGCCGCCAGGATCCCCGCCGTGCGGGTGCTCAACCGCACGGTCACCCTGCGCTGGGTCAAGCGCATGGGCCGCCTGCTCGCCGCCGACGGCCGCAGCACCGGCTGCGTGCCGATCGACGTCTGGCACCCGGTCGCCTGAATCACCCCTCCCCGAGCCCGCTGCGCTTTCCGGCACCTGACCCCCGCCCCTGGCGGATCCGTGCAATCCAGCCGGACGGCCGGGCCGGTCCCTGAGGCTGACGGCACCGCCAGACGGCCCGCCCCGGGCCACGAGCGAGAGGGGAAACCCATGCCGTCCACCGATCTCGGCTATCTCACCGCCACCGAGGCACTGCGGCTCTTCACCCGCCGCGAGCTGTCACCGGTCGAGCTGATGCGGGCCGTCATCGAACGCGCCGAGAAGGTCGAACCGCGGATCAACGCCTTCACCGAACGCCTCTTCGACGAGGCACTGGAACAGGCCCGGCACGCAGAGGACCGCTACCTCGGCAGGAACGGCCTCACCCCCCGCCCCCTGGAAGGCATTCCGGTCGCGGCGAAGGAGAAGCACGCGATCCTGGGCCGTTCCCTGACCGAAGGCTCCCTCAGCAAAGAGGGAGACATCGCCACCGAGAACGCCCCCGTGATCGACCGCATCCTCGACGCGGGCGGCATCATCCACGCCCGTACCACCACCCCCGAGTTCTCCATCGCCACCTACACCCACTCCCGCATGTGGGGCATCACCTGCAACCCCTGGAACCCCGACTTCACCCCGGGCGGCTCCTCTGGCGGCTCCGCCGCGTCCCTCGCCGCCGGTACGTCCCTGCTCGCCTCGGCCTCCGACATCGGCGGCTCCACCCGCATCCCGGCCGCGTTCACCGGCACCGTCGGCTTCAAGGCCCCCTACGGCCGCAACCCCGGCCTCGGCGTGCTCACGGCCGACCACTACCGGGGCGACGGCCCGATGGCCCGCACCGTCGACGACGTCATCGCCTTCCAGAACATCCTGTCGGGACCCGACCCCCGCGACCACGCCTCGATCCGCCCGAAGCTCACCCTGCCCACGGTGTACGAGGACGTGACCGGGATGCGGATCGCTCTGTGCGTCCGCCTGGGCGAGTACGACGTCCACCCCGAGGTCGAGGCCAACACCCGCGCCACCGCCCAGGCCCTCGCCGACGCCGGCGCCCACGTGGAGGAGATCACCCTCCCCTGGACCCACCACGACCTGCTGACCGCGATCGCCGGACACTTCTCCACCATCTTCGGCGCCGTCGTCAGCGAGGCCACCGAAACCCACCGCGACCTGCTCAGCCCGTACGCGGTCGCCTTCGCGGACGTCATGTCGTACGCCCGCACCCAGGTGAGCTACCTCGACTCCCTGCGCGCCGAACACCGGCTCCAGCGCCAACTCGCCACCGCCATGGCAGGATTCGACGCCCTGCTTTGCCCCACCACCGCCGTGCCGGGCTGGCACGCGGGCGACGACCTGGCCGGCGACAAGGTCGTGGTGAACGGCGAAGAGGTCGCCGACACCCTGTGGTGCGCCATGACCAACCCGTTCAACATCAACAACCGCTGTCCCGTCCTCAACGTCCCCTCCGGCATGTCGAGCTGGGACGTGCCCACCGGCCTCCAGATCGTCGGCCACCCCTACGAGGACCCAACCGTCTTCTGCGTCGGCAGGGCCTTGGAAGCCGTACGGCCCTGGTCGTACGCACTCGTCCAGGACCGTCTCTCCTGACCGGTCCACGCCCGTCGCGCCGGCCTTGAGTCGCTGCCGGGGTCGACGGGCCGACCTTCGACCGGCACTCCATCGCCCCGGAGTCCCTCAAACGGGTGCCCGCGCCGACGAGCTCGTCGCCGCTGCGACGCTTCCTCCGTCGCAGCTTTTGAGACCAAGTACGCCCAGAGCGCGGCAATATCATCGAGATCACCGCCCTCAACACCCCGGCGCCGACATCACGGCAAGCTCAGCGGCGAACTCGCGGCCGGCCACTGACGACGGAGGGACGCCGGCCGGCTTCGCCGAGGCGCACCGGCCATCTCGTGTTCCAGCGCCCGGCTGAAAATCGGCAGGCGACACCGATACGCCTGGGGCGGACGTCGCTCTGTCGTGCGAAGAAGTCCTGGTGGGCACTGGGCAGGGCCACCCCACCGACGCTGGACGGCGGAGCACAGAGTCCCGTGGGGAGGCCGGAGTCAGACCTTCTCGGTGGTCACGCGTGGGTGGTCGGCGATGAGCATGGTGATGTCCTCGATGTCGGACGTCAGGATCGTGACCCGGCCTGGCTGGGCGAGGGCGGTGGCGCAGAGCATGGCGTCGATGGCGTACTTGTGGCCGTGGAGCCCCGCCGTGCGGAGCAGGGTGGCGGCGGACTGGGCGGTGGTCTGGGTGACGGGCTCGACCCGCAGCCGGGACAGCGTCCACTTCAGCGCGGCGTCATTGATCCGGGGATGGATCACCTCGACAAGGACGGCGGCCGAGGTGATCACTGGTAGGTCGGCGTCGCGGGCGGCGGTGAGCCACTCGTGGACTTCGCGGTCGCGCTGTACGGCCTTGGCCAGGCCCTCGCTGTCCAGGATCAGGGCGCCGCTCACGCGGCCGCCCCAGCTGCGGAGGAGGTGCCGCCGGTGAGCTTGGCTCGCTTGGCGGCGACGGCCTCCGGGTCGGCGGGGCCGTGGATCTTGTCGAACTCGGCGATCAGCTCGTCCAGGTTGTCCCGCTCGATCTGCCGCTGCGCGGCCTTCTCCAGGTACGCGGACACACCTCGCTTGCCGACGCGCTCACGGATCGCCTGGAGGGTGCCGGCGGTCAGGGAGACGGAGATGCCGCTGCTGGGGCCATCGCCGGGTGGGAAGTCAGTGTCGTCGTCAGCCATGACACAAGTATGGCATTTTGAATGCTATACAGCGAGATCCTCGGCGGCACAGGGCCCTGGATGGTCGCTCGGCCGGGCGACAGGGACCACACGTAGCGCCCATCGCGCAGGTAATGCACATTGATCTTGCGTCCCTTTTGTGTCTCGTGCGCCGCTGACCTGCGATTTTCTTTGACCTGTTTTGTGTAAACCTGTTTCTTGTGACGCATCACGTGGAGTGCGTGGCGATTTTGGAGCCCGCCGAGAAGGCCGCTGATCTTCAGGTTCGGGCGGTGTGCGTGATGTGTGCCGTGAGCGTTGCGGGCGATGTCCTGGCGCTGAAACGACGCTTCGCGACGCATACATGACGCTCTTTCTGACGGTGCGTCACCTGGTGGGTCAGCGGGCCGTGCGGAACATGCCGTGCTCCACCTCGGTGACGAGTCCGGCGTGCGTCAGCCGGTCCAGATGCCGTGTGGCCGTCCGCCGTTCCACCGGCTCCACATGTGGGGCTTCGACGTGGGGTCGGTAGACCAGTCGGTGCTCGACGATGTCCTCGACCGTGCGGGGTTCGCGCAGGAAGGCGAGGAGTGCGGCGTCCCGTTTCCGTACCACCGCCTCGAACGCGTCGAGGCGCCGGCGGAACTCCGCCGCGCCCTCGATCACGCCCTTCTGGTGGGACGTGCCGTACCAGCGGGCGTCGATCTCGCGGCAGCGGCGCATCGACGCTTCGAAGGCGTCGAGGCTGCTGCCGGGGTCGCCGTAGTACGGGCCGAAGGACGTGAGGTCGATGTCCGCGACGAAGAGGAAGCCGTCCGGTTCGACGAGGAAGCCGCTGTGGCCGGCCGTGTGGCCCGGCAGGTGCACCACCGTCACCGTGCGCCCGCCGAGGTCGAAGACGGTGCCGTCCTCGAAGCTCCGGGCGTCCGGGCGTCCGTGGACGTGGAACTGATCCCGCAGCATCCGGTCGACGCCGCGAACGGCCTCGGGCGGGAGGCCGAGGCCCGCGATCATGGCCTCGCGCGACCGCAGCGCGTCGAGGTCGGCCTTGTGGACGTGGACCGCCGCTTCGTAGCCGTCCAGGCCGGCGATGTGGTCCTCGTGGGCATGGCTGACCAGGACCGCGTCCGCCGGTGGTGGATCGTCGACCAGAGTCAGCGACGGATCCACGACCAGCGACTCGGACGTGCCGCGCACGAGCAGCGAGTTGCCGTAGGGGTACGCGCCCCGGTGGGGTCCTACGAGCACGCTGGCCGCGCCGTATTCCTCTCGCATCTCATACCTTCCTGGCCGTGAGTGTGTCGGCGGTGACTCCTTCGAGCGGACGGTTCGTCGTCCGGGGCCCGAACAGCACGGCGGCCGTTGAGAACACGATGTACGAGGCCGTTGCCGCGGTCATCAGGCCCGCCCTGCCCCGGCCACCGTAGAGAGCCGCGCCGAGGACGCCGGAGGCGGCACCGTCGCAGCGCCCGACGCCGGCGAGCGGGTGACGGTCGCCGGCGACCTCGTCTCTACCTCGTCCTGGCGGTCTTCGTGGCATGGGGCCGCTTCGGCTCCCAGCCGTTCACCGCCTGATCGCGAAGTGATCCGTATCACAGGCTGTCACAGCGTCAGCGGACCCGGTGTCCTGTGGCCGAACGCCCGGAGACGACGGAGGAGAACACGCCATGGGCAGACGGACGACGAACACCACCCTCACGTTCCTCAGGATCGCGGTCGCCCTGCAGACCCTGAGTCTGTTCTTCCAGGCGGCCACGGCAGGTGCGCTGCTGACGTCGTCTCATGGCCATCTGCTGCATGACATCGGTTCGAAGGTCATGTACGGCGCCGCCATGCTGTACCTGCTCGCCACGGTCCTGGCGTGGCGTCCGGGTGGCGGAGCGTCGCGTCCCGTCCTGTACGCCACGGGCTTCCTCGTCCTCGCTTCGGTGCAGGTGGCGCTGGGTGTCGCCCATGTGCCGTCGTTCCATGTGCCGCTGGGCGTGGTGATGTTCACCCTCAGCACCCTGGCCCTGGTCCGGGCGCTGTCCCCGCGCCTGCCGCCTGCCTCCGCTGCTAGGCCGTAGATGCCCGGCGAACCGCCGCCCGATCGGTCGGGGCGATCCCGACGGCGTACGCGCATCGGCCGCGAGGGCCTCGCGCAGCCGTCGGCCGGGCTCGGGGGCCCGGCGATCCATCGATCTCAGGCACGACCAGTTCAGACCCGTATCCGAAAGGGAGGACACCTCATGTCCGTTAGAACTGTGCTCGCCGTGACCATGGCCGTCCTCGTCAGTGGTTTCGCACTCGCCGAGCCGGCGGTCGCGGAGGCCACGGTCCAGCCGGTCGCCGCAAGCGTCTCCACCGTGAGCGTCGGCCGGGTCGGGGCCTCCATGTCGGCACTGGTGGGCCTCCTCGGCGCGGTCAGCGGCGGCTTGGCCCTGGCCCGGTCCACCGGCCAGGGGCGCATCGGCGCCTGGGCGCGGCGGAACGGAGTCGTCACGGCTCTCGCGGCGGGTTTCGTCGCCTTGGTCGTCGGCGGGGCGGTCGCGGCCACCGCCGACGGCGGTCTCGGCACCGGCAACGGACTCGGCGGCGCCTGCTTCGCCATGATCCTGGGCCTGCTCGCCGTCACCCTGGGCGGGCTGGCCCGCTCCCGTTCCCAGCCGAGTTCGATGACGCATCTCGAATCCGCTCGATCCACTCCGCCTCGCCTGACGGAGGGCGTTGCGGCACGCCTGGATCGCGGGGTGCCGGCCGCGGCCGCTGCGTACGACCGTGAAGATGCGGCGTGTGCGCTGGCCGCGGGGGAGCTGTCGCAGTGCGACGGTCGGGGGCTGCCCGCTCCACACGAGGCCGGGCAGGAAGGCCGCAGCGTGCTTCTGCTCGACGAGGCGGAGGTGGAGCAGGAGGTCTCGTCTCGAACCGCACGTCGGGTTCGAAGCCGGCGTTGCGGCACAGGGTCATGGCTCAGTGCCGTGCGGCGGTGCCCTCGGGTTCCATCACCCAGGGGTGGTCCGCCAGTGAGCGAGGCGCCGCCGTCGGGGCTTCGGTGTCCGTGTCACCGGCCGGTTCCGGCAGTGCGAGGTGCAGGGGGTCGTCGAGCAGGTCCTCCTGTTCGAGTCCGGCGGGCCGCGGGTTCGGGTTGCCGGGGTATTCCTCGGCGAGGACCAGGTCGAAGTCGCGGGCGAGGAGCGCTGGAAGTGCCCTTTCCGGTTCCGTCTGCGTGACGTGGACGCAGATGCGGATGCCTTTCGCGCAGCAGGCCGAGCGCGGTCGGAACCAGGGCCAGGGCGGCCGTCTGGAACGAGGCGATGCGGAGCGTGCCGGTCAGGTCGGTCAGGGAGGCGGCGATGTCCGCCTGCGCGCGCTCCAGGCGTTCGAGGACCGCTTCGGTGTGGGCGACGAGGATTTCGGCCTGCTCGGTCAGCCGTACCCGCCGCCCGACCGGTGATGGACCTCGCGGAGATCGGTGCGTACGACGCCGAGCGCACCGGCCTGTGCGGCGTCAACCGCCTCGCCCTGACCGATGCGGACGCGACCGGCTGCGGCCATGATGGCGCCGCCCGTGCCACCGCCCACGGACCCCTGCGTGGCTGAAGTCCGCGGCCCTCCGGGAGGGACCGGGGGCCGTACGGCTCCGGGCGCGTCCTGAGTGCCCGTCAAGGAGCGCGCCCAAGCACCCCGACACGGACGACGACCGGGCCGCCCTTCGTCGCTACCGGGCGGGAGCCGGGGGTGGCGGGCGGTGATGTGACGGCCCCGCTGGTGGGGTGGAGCCGGGGGAGGAGCCCTGCGCGGCGCGGGCGTCGGGCGCCCGTGCGTGCGGCTCGAGTGAACGGGCGGTATCAGGGTCGGCACACGCGCTCGATCAGTGCCTGCCAGCTGTCGGCGAGGCGGCCCGCCCGCTCGGGGTCCGGGGTGGATGCCGGCTGCGGCGCCGACAAGTACAGCATCACCGGCCCCTCCAGTGCCGCGGTGAGCTGCATCGCGAGGCTGTCGAGGTCGGCGACACCGGGCCGGGCCAGACCCAGGAGCATGCGGATGTGCATCCGCGTCAGGGTGGCGGCCGCTCCGGCGGGGACGGGCTGATTGCGGTCGAGCGAGGCGCGCACGATCGCCAGGTGGTCGGCGAGGTAGGCGGTGCGGGCGCGGCCGTAGGCGATGAGCCGGTCGACGGGGGCGGCGCCGGGGCCGAGCGGTGGCGGGCCGCTCAGGACCTGCTCCTGGAACGCGTGCTCGTCCTCGTCGAGCAGGGCGTGGAAGATCCCCGCGCGGGTGCCGAAACGGCGGTAGACGGTGCCCTTGCCGAGGCCGGCGCGCTCGGCGAGGCCGTCCATGGTGACTTTCTCCACGCCCAGTTCGGCGACCATCGCACGGGCCGTGGCCAGCAGTTGCTCGCGGTTGCGGGCGGCGTCGGCACGCTCGGCACGCGGCCGCCCGAGCGGCACCAGGGGACTGTCCATGCGCTCCAACCTACCGCTGGGAATATTAAGCGGGGTGAAGTCCGCTTATGCTGTCGTCGGTGACGGCAGCCGCATGACCGATGGCCTGCCGCCCGTTCCCGCGACGACCTCTCTGCGACAGGACCGAACCGTGACCGTCTTTCTGTGGATCCTGCAGATCCTGCTGGCCCTCGCCCTCCTCGCCGCCGGCGGCGGCAAGCTCGCCAAGCCCTACGAGCAGACAGCCGAGGCCATGCCGTGGGCCCGGCGCTTCAGCGCAGGCCAGGTCAAGACCATCGCCGCACTCGAAGTGCTGGCCGGGCTCGGGCTGATCCTCCCGGCCGCCACCGGCATCGCCCCGGTCCTCACGCCGCTCGCCGCCACCGGCACGGCACTGATCATGATCGGCGCGATCGTCACGCACGCGCGGGGCAAGGAGTGGTCCCAGATCGGTCCCGGCGTGGTGCTGCTCGTCATCGCCGCAGTGATCGCCTGGGGGCGCTTCGGCCCCTACGCCTGGTGACCCGGCCTGATCCCAGACACCCGAACCGAACTCGTGAAGGAGCCCCTCCCATGTCTGAACTCGTCTTCGGCCTGGACACGTTCGGCGATGTGCCGGAGGACGACTCCGGCCGTCCGGTGTCGTACGCGCGGGCCATCCGGCAGGTCGTCGACGAGGCCGTCCTCGCCGACGGGACCGGTGTCGACGCTCTCGCCCTCGGTGAGCACCACCGCCCCGAGTACGCGATCTCGACGCCGGAGACCGTGCTCGCGGGCATCGCGACACGCACCGACCGGATCCGGCTCGGATCCGGAGTCACCGTCCTCAGCTCCGACGACCCGGTCCGGGTGTTCCAGCGGTTCGCGACCGTGGACGCCCTCGCGAACGGCCGGGCCGAGGTCATCCTCGGGCGCGGCTCGTTCACCGAGTCGTTCCCCCTGTTCGGATACGACCTGGCCGACTACGACGTGCTCTTCGAGGAGAAGATCGAACTCTTCGCGAAGCTGCTGGAAGAGAAGCCGGTGACCTGGAGCGGCACCAAGCGGGCCCCGCTCACCGACGCCGACGTGTTCCCCAAGACCGAGTCCGGTCTCACCACGTGGGTCGGCGTCGGCGGTTCACCGCAGTCGGTCGTGCGCACGGCGCGGTACGGCTTCCCGCTGATGATCGCCGTCATCGGCGGCAGTCCGGAGCGCTTCGCGCCGTACATCGACCTCTACCACCGCGCCACCGGCCAGTTCGGCACCACCGCCCACCCCGTCGGCATGCACTCACCGGGCTTCGTCGCCGACACGGACGAGGAAGCGCGGGAGGCGCACTGGCCCCGCTACAAGGTGATGCGGGACCGCATCGGCGCGCTGCGCGGCTGGCCGCCGGTGAGCCGGGCGGAGTACGAGCACGAGATCGAGCGCGGCTCGCTCTACGTCGGCTCGCCCGACACGGTCGCGCGCAGGATCGCGGGTGCCGTCACCGCGCTCGGCGTCGGCCGGTTCGACATGATCTACGGCTCCGGCACCCTGCCGGTCAGCGCCCGCCTGCGTGCCGTCGAGCTGTACGGCACGAAGGTCATCCCGATGGTCCGGGACATCCTCGCGGGCTGACCGCACGGCTGTCGTGAAAGGAGTGGAGATGAACACCGTGGACGTGGGCACCCTCGGCATCCTCGGAGCGGGAAAGGTCGGCACGGTCCTGGCGCGGCTCGCGCTCGGCGCCGGATATCGCGTGCTGATCGCCGGATCGGGCGACCCCGACCGGATCGCGCTCACCGTCGACGTACTGACCCCGGGCGCGGTCGCGGTCACCGCCGAGCAGGCCGCGGCCGGGGCCGACGTCGTGATGCTGGCGCTGCCGCTCGGCAAGTACCGCACGGTCCCCGCCGACGCGCTGCGGGGCAAGCTCGTGGTCGACGCGATGAACTACTGGTGGGAGACCGACGGCATCCGTGACGACCTCACCGACCCGCGCACCTCCTCCAGCGAGGTGGTGCAGGGGTTCCTGGCCGGGGCGCGGGTGGTCAAGGCGTTCAACCACATGGGGTACCACGACCTGGAGGACGGGGCCCGGCCGTCCGGCGAGGCGGGTCGCAAGGCGATCGCGATCGCCGGCGACGACCGCGAGGGTCTCGCCGTCGTCGCGCACCTCGTCGACGCGCTCGGCTTCGACCCCGTCACCGCCGGGCCGCTGGCCGACGGCGTGCGGCTCGAACCGGGCACCGAGCCCTTCGGCGCCAACGTCGGTGCCGCTGAACTGCGGGCGATGCTCGACCGTTTCCCGGAATCGGACCGCGGACGGGCGGTCATCGGCGCGCGCTCTCGTCACGGGGCACTCGCCGCGAACCCGTCATGACCGAGGTCGGCGTGGATCGCCTCACGCGCGTCGGTGCGCCCACCGCACGCCGTGCTCTGTCCCTCGCGGCGTGCGCCGGAACGGGGCGATGACATCCGCCCCGTGCCCTCGGATGGGTTGTTGTCCGTGGCGGTCCCGTTCGTGATCGCCGATGAAGCCGGGCTCCGGGGCCACCGCCTGCCCCTCGCCGGTCCAGTCGGTGGTTTGGGGCGAAGAGGGCGCCGACGGTGACGCCGGCGGCGAGCCCGGCGCCGCTGAGGATCTGGGAGGTGACCAGCACGCGCAGGATGCGCCGCTGTGCCGTGGCGGGGTCGGATACGAGGGCCGTCGGGCCGACGGGCGCGGTACTGGTCATGTCTCTTGCGGGGCGGGTCCGACGACGAGATCCCCGACGACGTCGCCGCTCCTGCTGTCGGACCGGACCGACTGGGTCACCGGCGCCGTCTGGGACGTCGACGGCGGCGTCATGGCCGGCCGCAACTGACCTGCCGTCAATCCGTGTCGCACACAGTCCCCTGGCGCCGATGCGCCCGGGGCGCCACCCCCGTCTCACGCGCGACTCGCCGCATCACTCCAGCGTGCCGCTGAAGAGGACCGCCGAGCTGCAGCGGTCGGGGGCCGGACCGGAGGGCGGGCGGCCCACCGTGCGGCAGGCGAGGGTCACCGTGATCTTCTGCTTCGGGCCTGCCAGGATCGCCGATGCCCAGTGGAAGTCCTGCTCGCGGAAGTTCTCCAGGGCGGGGGCGAGGAGCGTCTTGTCGTCCACCGACAGCGTGATGGTGCCCGCGTCGCCCTGAGGGTTCTCCATGACCAGGTCCGTCAGGCGCAGCACTTTGCCGTCCGGGACCGTGTACGTCGCCGCGGCTGTGCCGCCGGCCGGAGCCGAGGGGGTCAGGCGGTACGAGAACAGTGCGGCCTGCGGGAGCGGAGCCGGGCCTGTGCCCGGAGTCGCCGAGGCCGACGGGGACGGCGCCGCGCTGCCGCCCGGGCCCGGCTTGTCGCCCCCGGCGCCCGCCGACGCGGCCTCCTTGGCCTCGTCCGCCGCCTCCTGTGCCTCGGCCGCCTTGGACTCCGCCGCTTCGACCGGGGCCTTCACCGCCTCCTTGGCGGCGCTGCGGACGACCGGCCGCAGCAACCCGAACCACAGACCCGCCAGCACGCAGAGCAGCACCAGCAGCGCGATCAGCAGCTTCAGCAGGCCCGCCGAGACGATCGGACGCTGGAGGAGACTGCCGTCGAGCGGCTCCGGGGCCACCTCCGGCGCCCCCTCCGGGCCGGGGGACGGAGCCGCGATCACCTGGAAGACGTGGGGCACGGCGACCCCGCGCCACATCCACCTCTTCGGCCTGACGGGCAGCTTCACGAACGCCGCCCGCCCCGGATCCACCACCGTGGGCCCGGAAGGCAGCCCGAACTTCAGCAGATCACCTTGATCCATGCCCGAAAGGGCAACAGCCAGGGGATAGTTGCCGCGGTTGTCCAACGCCACCTGGTACCGGGCACCGGTGCGGCCCTGGCCCAGCCGGGGGGTCAGTTCCGCGGTGAAGTCGGCGTACGGCCGGATGTGCAGGACGCCCTCGGGCACCGTGGCGTACTGCGGTTGCTCCTGTGGCAGCACCCGTACGCCATAGGGGAGTTCTCCCGGCGGGACGGTGGCGTCCCGGGGCGGCCGGACCACCAGCTCCACCTGTCCGCCCGTGCCGGGGTTCAGGGACAGCGTCGCCGGCTCGACCGCGCTCCAGCCGGCGGCCGGACCCAGGACCTCGAAACGGTAGGCCTCGACGACGTTTCCGCCGTTGCGGATCTCGAGCGGGATCCGGGCCTCCTCGCCGGGCAGCACCGAGGCGGGTGAGGCGTCCAGAAGAGCGGAAGTGGTCATGGGGGGACGGTAGGGATCCGGCCCGGAGGGCTCCGCTCCCCTACGGACACACCTGGGGGCACGTTGCGTTGCCCGTTGAGCTGGCGTGGAGTGGCTGCTGACTGCCCGGGTGTTCACTGGACGACCAAGTGAGGAAGTGCCTGGCACGACAGGCGCCGCTCTCGCATGGCGTGGGGGCGCGCCGAACAGGGGGAAGTCGAACATGCGATACCAAGGAGAGAGCGGCGCGGAGCGCATCCGGGTGCGGCTGATGGCCCAGGACCCGATTTCGCGCGCCGGGCTGGCGGGGCAGTTGAGGAACTGCCCCCAACTGGAGCTGCTGGGGGAGGAGGAGTACGACGGGCCGGCCGTGGCCGTGGTGTCCGCGGACCGGATCGGGGAGACGGAGATGCAGACGTTGCGCCGTTTCCAGCGAGGCGGGGGATGCGGCACCGTGCTCGTGGCCACCGAGATCGACGACGCGGGGCTGGTCGCGGCCGCCGAATGCGGAGTGCTGGGTGTCGTCCGGCGCGCCGAGGCGTCCACGGACCGGCTGGTGCAGGTCATCACGGCCGCGGCGAGCGGCGAGGGCAGTGTGCCTGCGGACCTGCTGGGGCGCCTGCTGGACCAGGTGGGGCGGCTGCAGCGGCAGGTGCTGGATCCGCGCGGCCTCGCGTTCACCGGGCTGGCGCCCAGGGAGGTCGACGTGCTGCGGCTGATCGCCGAGGGCAGCGACACCGCGGAGATCGCGCGGGCACTGGCGTTCTCTGAGCGCACGGTCAAGAACATCCTCCATGACGTGACGACGCGGCTGCAGCTGCGCAACCGTTCGCACGCCGTGGCGTACGCGATGCGGCAGGGCTTCATCTGATCCGGCCCCACCGCGCCCGCACGTGATCCGGCGTCCGGGGCGGCCTCCACCGCGGTCGCCCCGAGCCGCCGGACACCGCTCGCTCGCGCCGACCCCGGACGCGCTGCCTCTTAGGGCAGTGGGGGCTACCCCGACCGGTGCCCCTTCTCGGGGTGCCTGCGGGGTGGGCTTCGGACAGGGTCGTCGTGAGGAGGGCTGTCCGGATGCTGTCGGCTCCTCCCGGGGACGCCCCGGGAGGCGCGGGGGAAAACATCCGGCGGATGCGCGTGCTCGAAGGTGTCTTCCGCTCCGTCCGGGGGCGGCGAGGGCTGGGTCTGCTGCTCGCCATGGTGCTCGTGGGTGCGACACCTGCCGCGGGCCCCGCCGTCATGGCTGCCGAACCCCTGCCCGCGCCGGCCGTCGACGAACTCCCGTCCGACCCGGGCCGGATCGCGTACGTCGGCGACGGCCCGCACCGCAGCGTGGCCACGATCGGCCCGCGCGGCGCTCTCGCGCCACTGCTGCCGCCCGGCGCGGCGGGCAACGACTGCCAGGCATCGGCGCGCGGCGACGACATGGTCTGGGTCAGCGACCGCAGCGGCACGGGGGAAGGGGTGTTCCGGCGCACCGGCGGCGGGCCGGTGACCCCGGTCGTGCACCTGGACGGCGGGCGGGTGGCCGATCCCGTGCTGTCCCCGGACCGGCGCTGGATCGCCTTCGTGTCGTGGGAGAACGACGACGGCGAGGGCAGCCGCACGTCGGCCGACCGCTGCGACGACTCCCGCGGCCGGTTCGGCGGTGCGCGGCCCTCCGTGTGGGTCGTCCGCACGGACGGCACCGGGCTGCGCGAGGCCGTCGCCTACGCGGACTGGGCCGACTGGTCCCCGGACGGCACGGAGTTCGTCTTCACGCGGGAGCAGCGGGCCTACCGCACGACCGTGGCCGCCGGCGGCGCGGAGGTCCCGGTCTCGTACGGGCAGACCCCGGCGGCCAAGCCGGTCTGGGAGCCCGCGGTCCCGGGCGGCAGGAACCGGATCGCGTACATCACCCGCACCGGCCGGGGTGAGCAGGCGCTCGCCACGGTCCCCGCGGCCGGCCGCGGGGAGGCGCCGGCCGACATCCTGGCGGTCGGGGCGCGCCACCAGGACGCACGACACGGCGCCGCGTGGAAGCCCGACGGCGAGGCACTGGTGTTCCTGTCCGGCGAGCCGTACCTCGTGGACGCCCGGGCGGAGGCCTGCGGCACCTGCCGGGGCACGCCGCTGTACGACCCGTACGAGGTCGTGGGCTACGAGACGGAGAGCGTCGGCTGGCACACCCCGGCCGGGGGCGAACCCGTCGTCATGGTGTCCGGGAAGGATCCGGAGGAATTCGGCATCGAGAGCCAGCGGGCCGCCGTACCGCTGGACCGGCTCGAACTGCGGGCCGGACAGAGCGAGGAGATCGCCCTGTCCGATCCCGCGTACGCGCCGGACGGGCGCAGGATGGCCTTCGTACGGACCACGGGGCGGCTGGAGGCGCAGACCTCCCGGCGGATCCTGGTCGGGGAGGAGCTCGGGCCGGCCCGGGCGGTGCCGCTGAGGTACGAGGGGATGGACGAGAACGAGTTCCAGGAGCGGCCGGCCTGGTCCCCGGACGGCACCAGGCTCGCCTTCGCCCGGTCCGCGCCTCCCGACCCCGACGTCCCGGATCCGGCCGCCGAGATCGTGGTCGTCGACATCTCCCGGGGACCACAGGACGGACGGCTGCTCCACGTGGTGCCGGAGCGGACGAGGTCCGGATACGTGTGCTACTCGGACGACCGTGACCCGGCCTGGTCACCGGACGGCGGCAAGCTCGCCTTCTCACGGTGGAGTTACTGCAGGCCGAGGATCAACGCGGTTCCGGGGCGGCTGCGGGGGCCGGTCCCGGGTGACGCGAGGCTCGCCGTCGACGACGGCGGCGGCACGTCGGACGGAGGCGGGCCTCCCGTCGACGGCGGCCCGCCTTCGGATGACGGCGCCGGAACCTCAGACGGTCCCGTACGGCTCCGGGACGACACCCGCGACCGCCACATCTGGACCGCCGGGGCGACGCCGGACGGCGGCGTGCAGTTCGACGTGACGGCCGCGCAGTGCGGCAGACCCGACTGCCGCGTGGTCGACGTACGGCCCGCCTACCGGCCCGGCACCGGCAGCATCGCCTTCGTCCGCCAGACCGCTGTGACCAGCGAACCGGGCCTGCGTGCCGCACCCGTCTCGGGCTACGAAGGGCCGCGGATGGTGCTGGAGACGGGCGACGACGGCACCCGCTGCCGGGGGCTCGTGCCCTTCGGCGACAGCTGCCCTCTCGCCGTGCCCGCGCCCGGCGGCGACGGGCCGGGCCACGACATGCCGGACAACCCGGCCTGGTCGCCCGACGGCCGCCGGCTGGCCGTCGACGTGGTGGTGTCCGGCTGGGACTCGGTGACCGACCGCCGGATCCGGGTGGTCGACCCGGCGAGCGGCCGCGGAGAGACGCTGCCCGGCAAGCTCTACAACGGCCAGCAGCAGCCCACCTGGAAGCCGAGCTCCGACCTGCGGGTCAACCTCACCACCGATGACTCGCCGCTGATGCTGGACGACACCGGCACGGTCGTCCTCGTCGTGGGGAACCGCGGCGTCGCCGACTCGCCGCGCACCAGGATCCGCGTCGGGCTGCCGGCCGGACTGGACTTCGTCGCGCCCTTTGAGCCGGAGGATGCCTGCACGGCCGATCCGGCCGACACCCGCCAACTGCTCTGCGACGTCGGCGACTTGAAGTCCGGCACACAGGCGCGGATCGAGCTGGGAGTCAAGGGCGTCGCCCCGGGTGCACAGGCGATCCAGGCCACCGCGCAGGGCGGGCTGACCGACCATCAGCCGCAGGACAACACCGGCGAACTGGCGGTGGTGGTCGTGGTCCCGGACCTGGCGGTCACCGCCACGGCCACCCCGCCGGTCATCAAGATCCGCGAGCGGTCGACCGTCGAGTTCACGGTCCGCAACGCCGGCACCGCGACCGCCGTGAACGCCCGGCTCACGCCGGCCGTTCCGCCCGGCCTCACGCTCCTGTCCGGCACGCAGTGCCCGGCCACCGGCTGCGACCTCGGCAGTATCGCTCCCGGCGGAGAGAAGAAGGTCACCTTCGTCTACACAGCCCGGAACGCCTTCTCCGGGACGATCGAGGGCAGGGTGACCGCGAGCACGCGGGACATCAACCCCGGCAACGACCGCTCGTCGGTGGACCTGACCGTCGTCGACCCCCGGATGCCCGACCCGGCGGTCACCGTGACCGCGACGCCCTCCCGGATACCGACCGGTGACCGGTCGACCGTCGTCTACACGGTGCGCAACCTCGGCGACGCCCCCGCGAAGTCGGTGCTGCTGACGCCCGTACTGCCGAGCGGGCTGTCGGTCGTCACCGCCACACCCGCCTGCCCCGCCGCCGGCTGCGCCCTCGGAGACCTGGCTCCGGGCGCGACGGTGACCGTGACCCGGGTGGTGACCGCGGACACCGCCCTGCGCGGGTCCGTCGCCGGTACGGTCACCACTCCCGGCCCGGACACCGACCCCGGCAACAACTCCGCCTCGGCGCCGCTGACCGTGGACGAACAGCCGCCGCCCGCGCGGCGCTCCGCCAATCCGTCCGTGTCGGTGACCGCCGGGCCGCGCACGGCGTACTCGGGCGGCGGGATCACCGCCGAGGTGACCATCCGCAACGGCGGGCCGGTCACCGCGACCGGGCTGACGCTCAACGTCGTCGTGCCGCCCGGGCTCCGGGTCGTGTCGGTGTCCCGGCCGGCGTGCCTGACCGGGGACGGCTGCACGCTCGCGAACCTGGCGCCCGCCGCCCGCACCACCGTACGGCTGCGGCTGGCGGCGGAGGGGGCGCTGACCGGGGCGATCACGGCGACGGTCACGACCACGGGCTCGGACAGCAACCCCGCCGACAACACGGCGAGCGCACCGCTGACCGTGCGCCGGCCCGTGGTCCGGCTCGACCCCGCACTGGGACCGCCCGGTGCGGTCACCCAGGCCCACGGCAGTTCCTTCCCGCCCGGGGCCACGGTGCGGCTGCGCTGGAGCGAAGGCGTGACGGCGGCGTCCGCGCCGGTCGTGGTCCGGGCGGACGGAACCTTCTCGGCGCCTGTCCTCGTACTCGTACAGGACGCGCTGGGGCCGCGAGACCTCAGGGCGACGCACGACGCCGTGCCCGAGCCGCTGATGCGCGAGGTGACGGCCGAGTACCTGGTGGTGCCCGGGGTGCTGCAGCCGTCCGACTTCCAGTGGCGCAGGTGACCGGACGTGATCCATGAAGTGGACGAGGCACTGCGGGGTCTGGTGCGAGGAGAGGCGCTGGGGGAGGGCGCGGACGTCGAGGTCGTCTTCGACGCGCCGACCCGGGACTGGGCGGCCCGGCGCAACACCCCCACCGTGAACCTCTACCTGTACGACATCCGCGAGGACCTGCGGCGACGCTCGCGCGGACGGCAGAACATCTACGACGCGCAGGGCCGGGTCACGGCCCGGACCCTGCCGCCCCGTTACTTCAAGCTCTCGTACCTGATCAGCGCGTGGACCCAGCGACCGGAGGACGAACACCGGCTGCTGTCCGCGCTGTTGGCGTGTTTCCTGCGGCATGACGCAGTGCCGGGCGGGCGGCTGGGGCCCGAGCTGACGGCGACAGGGCTGCCGGTGCCGCTCTCGATCGCGCTGCCGCCGCCGGAGGACCGGGCGTTCGCGGACGTGTGGTCGGCGCTGGGAGGCGAGCTGAAGCCCTCGCTCGACGTCGTGGTCAGCGCGCCGGTCACCACGGCACCGGTCTACCCGGCTGGGCCACCGGTCGAGGAGGGCTTGGCGGTCGACCTGTCGGACGTCCATGCGCCGGCCGCCGCGCCGGCGTCCGTACCGGTCCCGGTCCCGGGGCCGCGTGGCCCGCGACGCGTCCGCCGCCCGGGCGACCGGACGGGAGCCTGATGGACCATCTGCTGGCACGGCTCGCGATCGTCGAGGCGCGGGTACGCCGGGCCGTCCAGGCACGACGGGCCGTGGACCCGGAGGCGGACGACCCCTTCCGGGGCCTCTACCTGTCCGATGAGGCGGTCCAGCGGATCCTGGACGAGCCGCAGGCCGTGCCCCGGCCGGACGACCCGGTGGACGCGCCTGGCCGGGAGGCCCCGGAGCGGACCGCCGAGACCTCCAGGCTGACCGCACTCCAACGGCACTTCGGCCTGACGCCGCTGGACGTGGAGCTGCTGCTCATCGCGCTGGCACCGGACCTCGACCGCCGGTTCGAGCAGCTCTACGGCTACCTCAACGACGACGTCACGCGCCGGCGTCCGACGATCGGGCTGGCCCTGGGCCTGTGCGGGGTGGCGGCGGTCTCGGCCGGGGCACGGGCCCGGCTCGCTGCCGACGCGCCGCTGGTGGAGCGTGGCCTGCTGCTCGTGGAGGAGCCGGAACGCCCCTTCCTGGGCCGGTCGTTGCGGGTGCCGGACCGGGTCACCAGCCATCTGCTGGGTGATGACGCCATGGACCCCGCACTGGTGGACGTGATGCGCCCGGCGCGGGCCGGGGCACTGCCCGAGGGGGTTCTCGGTGATCTGCCCGAGCGGCTCGCCGGTGCCGTACGGGACGCGATCTCGCCGGTGTATCTGCGGGAGAGCGCCGGCGGCACCGCGCAGGAGCTGGCCGCGGACGCCCTGGCTGGGGCCGGGCGCGCGGCGTTCGTCCTGGACCTGACGCGGCTGGCCCGGCAGACCGGCCCGGAGGCACTGGTCAGGGCGGCCGGCCGGGAGGCCGCGCTGGCGGGGGCGGGACTGATCGCGGCCCCGGTAGAGGCGCTGGGGGAGCGGCTGGAGCTGCTGCGGGCACTGGCCGGGCTGCCCGTACCGGTGCTGCTGGCGGGCCAGGCGGGCTGGGACCCGCAGTGGTCGGACGGCGCGCCGCTGCTGGTGGAGGTCGGACGGCTGGGGGCCGCGGCGCGGGCGGCGCTGTGGCGGCGGGTGCTGGGGGACGGGAGTACGGGGGACGCCGTGGCGGCCTTCGGCCTCACCCCCGAGCAGATGCGGCGTGCGGCGTCGACGGCCCGGCAGCAGGCGGTCCTCGGGGGCGGCCGGGTGGGCGAGGCGGAACTGCTCCACGGCGCACGGGCGCAGAACACCTCCGGTCTGGAGCGGCTGGCCCGCCGGATCCAGCCCGCGGTGGGCTGGGACGACCTCGTCCTGCCGCCGGGCGTCATGGGTCAGCTGAGAGAGCTGGCCGCGCGGGCCAGGCACCGGGACCGGGTGCTGGGGGACTGGGCGATGCGGCCGGGCGGCGGGCGCGGACGCGGGGTGATGGCGCTCTTCGCCGGGGACTCGGGCACGGGCAAGACGATGTCGGCGGAGGTCATCGCCGGGGCGCTGGGACTGGATCTGTACACGGTCGATCTGGCGACGGTCGTGGACAAGTACGTGGGGGAGACGGAGAAGAACCTGGAACGGATCTTCGCCGAGGCGGCGGGCGTCAACGGGGTGCTTCTCTTCGACGAGGCGGACGCGGTCTTCGGCAAGCGTTCCGAGGTGAAGGACGCGCACGACCGCTACGCCAACGTGGAGAGCGCGTATCTGCTGCAGCGGATGGAGACCTTCGACGGACTGGCGGTGCTGGCGACGAACCTGCGGGCGAACCTGGACGAGGCGTTCACGCGCCGCCTGGACCTGGTGGTGGACTTCCCGCTGCCGGACGCCGAGCAGCGCGAGGCGCTGTGGGACCGCTGCCTGGGCAGCGCGCTCCCACGGGCCGGCGACCTCGACCTGGCCTTCTGCGCGAGGGCGTTCGAGCTGGCGGGCGGCGACATCCGCTCGGCTGCGGTCACAGCGGCCTACCTGGCGGCGGAGGCTGAGCGTCCGGTCTCGATGGCGGATCTGGTGGCGGCGGTGGCGAGGGAGTACCGGAAGCTGGGCCGGCTGTGCCTCGCGAGCGAGTTCGGGCCGTATGTGGGCCTGGTGCGGTAGCCGTCGGCCGGTGCCGTCTGCCCGAAGGGGCAGTCGGCCCTGCCCGCGGGGGGACCGGAGGCCTCTGTCCGACGGGCGCCGCATGGCGGATGGTGGCAGGTGAGCCGGCCGAACCGAGCCCTCACAGCGGCACCCGGGTCAGGGGGAGAGATGCACGGACACGAACACGGGCACGAGCACGACGCGGAGTGCGCGGCCGGCCCGCGGCCCAAGGCCGAGCGGGACGACGCCGGCGCCCCCGACGCCCTGCTGCTCAAGGCGGCGGCCGGCGGACGGGCCGATGTGCTCGGCCCCGGCGGAATGCTGCGGCTGCAACGGGCCCTCGGCAACAGCGGTGTCGGGGCCGCGGTGCAGCGCTCCTCCGTGCACGACGTGGTGAACTCCGGTGGCGGCAGGCCCCTCGACGCCGAGGTCCGCACCGACATGGAGGCCCGGCTCGGACACGACTTCGGTGACGTACGGGTCCACACGGACTCCGCCGCGCACGAATCGGCGAAATCGGTCAACGCCCATGCGTACACGGTGGGTTCGCATGTGGTGTTCCAGCGGGACGCCTATGACCCCGGCTCCCACCAGGGGCGTACCACCCTGGCGCACGAGCTGACGCATGTCGTGCAGCAGCGGTCGGGTCCGGTGGACGGCACCGAGACCGCGGGCGGCATCAAGGTCAGCGACCCGTCCGACCGGTTCGAGCGGGAGGCCGTGGCCAACGCCGAACGCGTGATGGCCGCGCCGGCTCCGGCCGCGCCCGTGCAGCGCGAGACCGAAGGGGGCCGGGAGGCTTCCGGGGAGGGCGTTTTCGTGCAGCGTGCGGCGGCTGAGGAGGCCGAAGAGGACGAGGCCCCGGCGGAGTAGGGGGTGAAGGCCACAGCGGACCGGGCCGCAGGGGACGAGCCCGCGCGGAAGACCGAGGCGCCGTCGCGCCGGGCTCCTGACGGCGCCCCGGGCGCGGCCGCCCGGCCCCGGCCGCTGGACCCGCGAGTGGTCCAGCGGCTGCAGGCCCGTGCGGGGAACGCCGCCGTGGCCCGTCTCGTGGCGAAGCCGCAGCCCGCCCCCGTGCAGCGGCTGGACTCCGGCGCCGCACTGCCCGTCGCCCCCACCGGCCTCACACCGCAGACGGACCCGCGCTTCCAGAAGGCCGCCGGTGACATCCGGGCGAAGAAGAACGCCCTGGCTGCCCATCCCAGTACCTCGTCCCAGGTCAAGGCCGCCAAGGACGCGGCGAAGCCGCCCCGGGACGACAAGGAGGCGCAGGCCAAGGCAGCGCAGGCCGGCGAGATGGGCACGGCGAAGCCCGGCACCTTCGACAAGGAGGCCTTCGTCGCTGCGGTGTCCGCCGCGATCGCGGCGAAGGCGCCCAAGACCCTTGACGAGGCCGACACGTTCACCCGGTCCGGGAAGACCGACGAGATCAAGTCCCAGGTCTCCGGCCAGGTGAAGGCGGGCAAGGAGGGTTCGGCCAAGGACATCACCGAGAAGACCGCGAAGGCCCCCGACGAGTCGAAGGCCGTGGAGAAACCGGTCACCCCGCTGCCGGGACAGCCCGCACCGCCGACGCTCGCGCCCCCGGACCCGAAGGCAGCGGCGGTGGCGAAGGCCCCGCCCGAGCAGACCGATCTGAGTACGGGGCCCAAGGAGACCGACGCCATGATGGCGGAGGCCAAGGTCACCCCGGAACAGCTGGCGCACTCCAACGAGCCGCAGTTCAAGGCGGCGCTGGACGCGAAAAAGGAATCCGACGCGCACGCGGCGACGGCGCCCGACCGGTTCCGGGCGGCGGAGGCGGTGCGGGTGGCCTCCGAGCAGGGCGGCGCGGCCGCCGCAGGCCCGGCCGGCATCCAGGCGATGACGGCGGCGAAGGCGGGTGCCGCGCAGCAGGTCGCGGCGGGCCAGGGCGCCGCGCAGTCCAAGGAGGAGCAGGAGCGGGCGCGCGTCGCGGCGGAGATCAAGGGGATCTTCGACGCGACGAAGCAGGAGGTCGAGGGCATCCTCGGCGCGCTCGACACCGAGGTCGAGACGGCGTTCGACAACGGGCAGAAGGCGGCGAAGGCGGCCTTCGACGCCGACCACCAGACCAAGATGAAGGCCTGGAAGGACGAGCGCTACTCCGGCATCACGGGCGCGGCCCGCTGGCTCGCCGACGCGGTGCTGGACCCTCCGCCGCGCGCCAACCAGATCTTCGCCGAGGCGCGTCTGGTCTACGAGCGCGAGATGCGGGCGGTCATCTCGAACATCGCGGACCTGATCGGCAAGCGGCTGGCCGACGCGTCCGGCGCCATCGCGCGAGGCAAGCAGAAGATCGCCGGCAAGGTCGCCGAACAGCCCGCGAGTCTGCGGAGGTTCGCCCAGCAGGCGGCGAACGACATCGGCGGGGAGTTCCAGCAGCTGGAGTCATCGGTCTCGGAGAAGTCGCAGTCGCTGGTGCAGGATCTGGCGGACAGGTACGTCGCGGCGCGCGGCGAACTCGACGAGGAGATCAAGAAGCTCCAGGAGGAGAACAAGGGCCTGCTGAGCAAAGCGAAGGACGCGGTCGCGGGCACGATCGAGACCGTCCTGAAGCTCAAGGACATGCTCCTGGGCGTGCTGGCTCGGGCGGCAGGCGCCATCGACAAGATCATCTCCGATCCGATCGGCTTCCTCGGCAATCTCGTCAACGCGGTCAAGGCGGGCGTGACGGGCTTCGCCGCGCGGATCGGCGAGCACCTCAGGAACGGCCTCAAACAGTGGCTGTTCGGCCAGCTCTCGGCGGGCGGCATCGAGATCCCGGAGACCTTCGACGCCAAGGGCATCCTCAAGCTGATCCTCTCCGTCCTCGGCCTGACCTGGGCCAACATCCGCACCCGCATCGTGGCCCGGATCGGCGAGCGCGCGATGGGGGCGCTGGAGACCGGCTTCGAGATGGTCAAGGTGCTGGTGACGGAAGGCGTCGGCGGCCTGTGGAAGTGGATCGTAGAGAAGCTGTCCGACCTCAAGGACACGGTCATCGGCGCGATCAAGGACTTCGTCACCGAGAAGATCGTCACGGCGGGCATCACCTGGATCGTCTCCCTGCTGAACCCGGCGTCGGCCTTCGTGCGGGCCTGCAAGGCCATCTACGACGTGGTGATGTTCTTCGTGAACCGCGCGGCGCAGATCAAGAGCTTCGTGGACTCGGTCCTCGACTCCATCGAGGGCATCGCGCGGGGCGGCGGGGGAGGCGTCCCGGCCCTGATCGAGCAGAGCCTGGCGAAGGCGGTCCCGGTGGTCCTGGACTTCCTGGCGAGCCTGCTGGGCCTGGGCGGCATCTCCGCGAAGATCAAGGAGATCCTGCAGAAGGTCCAGGCACCGGTGACGAAGGCGGTCGACTGGGTCATCGACAAGATCGTCACGGCGGGCAGGAGGATTCTGCGATCCCTGAGGGGCGGGGGCGCCGACACCGAGCAGAGCAGGCAGGTCAAGGCGCTGGCCCGCAGCAGACTGCAGCAGGCCTGGCCGACCGTCCACGACGAGGCCGGACTCCGCCGGGTCGTGGCGGGCATCGCCGGCGACCTGCGAGGGCAGGGCCTGAAGAGGCTGGAGGTGGTCAAGCGAGGGGAGGAGAGCTTCGAGGTCCTGGCCACGGCGAGTCCCACCAGCGGCGCGGGCAAGGTGACACTGAAGCAGCAGGCCACCGTCCGCTGCGAGGCGTCGGTCACCTTCGAGGAACCGCCCGCCATCGAGGAACGGTTCGGCTCGCAGGCTCTGAAGGACGGCAACGGCCGCGTCGTCATGCAGGACGGCCGCCCCGTCATGGTCCCCGACTCCCTTCCCGCGGCCATCGAGGGGCATGGGGGCAGGACCAGGCGCGGTACCCAGATCGGCGGCCAGATCCTCCCCATGACACCGGGCGGGAAGGTCGCCGAGGTGGAGACCTGGAACACCCGGGACCCGGTGAGGGGCTCCCACCGGAGCCATGCCGAGTACCAGTTCGCGACATGGCTGGACAAGACGGTGAAGCGGGGCTCGAAGGTGACCGAGCTCAGCCTGCGGGTCGTGGGCAAGGGGCCCTGCCCGGGCTGTACGGGCACGCTGAACGAGCTGCTGGCCCGGCTCGGCGGAGGAGGCGCGGTCGCCGCATCGATCAGCTATGACGCCAAGGAGCACAAGGACTGGGAGGGGACCGGAACCAACGCCGCGGAGACCCTGCTCGGGGGGCAGTGGGAAGTCAACGGCAAGAAGGTGGCCGCCAAGCTGGAGTAGCCGCTTGCCCGAAGGGGCACCGCGGGGTTCCCCCAGACCCGTACGGCAGGTCATGACCTTGAACGGGCGCACGGCGCAGGCTGAAGGCGACCGTTACGTCCCAGGGGAGGGCCAGGATGCCGTCGTACCTGTCACCAGGCGTCTACGTCGAAGAGGTCGAGGCCGGCTCGCGCCCGATCGAAGGCGTCGGGACCGCCGTGGCCGCCTTCGTCGGGCTGGCGGCCGACGGGCCGTACAACACGCCGACCCTGGTGACCAACTGGAGCCAGTTCACCTCCGCCTTCGGGGACTTCATGGAGGGGTCGTACCTGGCCCACGCCGTCTACGCCTACTTCCTCAACGGGGGAGGGAGCTGTTACGTCGTACGGATCGGCGGGGACGGCGGGCCTGCCGCCCAGGAGTCCCGGCCCACGGCCGCCGCCGGGAAGCGGGGGAAGGCAGGGGCGCTGCCCGCGGGGCCGCGCAGCGCGCTCGGAGGGTTTCAGGTCGCCGCCCTGGAGGGGACGGGCGACGGGATCGCCGTCGAGGTGGCGGACGCCAAGGGGGAGTCGCCCGGCGAGGACGCCTTCACACTGACGGTGAAGCGCGCGGACCGGGTCGAGGAGACCTGGGAGGTCTCCGCCAAGCGGAGCCAGCGCAACTACGTGGTGACGGTGGTACGGGACAAGTCACGGCTGATCACCGTGGAGGACGCCGGGCCGGCGCAGGCGCTGGGCCGGCCCGAGAACCAGACGGTGGGTCTCGCCGCGGCGCCCGCCCCCGCGGCGGCGCCCGCGGTCCCGGCGGTCCTCAGCCCGTCCGACTACGTCGGCAGCACCGACGACCGCACCGGCTTCGGCGGGCTGGAGACCGTCGACGAGATCACGATGCTGGCCGTGCCGGACCTGATGAGCGCATACCAGCAGGGCGCGCTCGACGCAGAAGGGGTCAAGGCCGTCCAGCTGGCGATGATCGCGCACTGCGAGCTGATGGGGAACCGCGTCGCGATCATCGACCCGCTGCCCGACCTCTCGCCGCAGCGGGTCAAGGACTGGCGCATGACGGGCGCCGGATACGACTCCAAGTACGCGGCCCTCTACTACCCCTGGGTGAAGGTGGCCGATCCCACGGCCCCGAACCAGGCGAAGTTCATCCCGCCGAGCGGGGCTGTCGCGGGGATATGGGCGAGGAACGACGAGAGCCGCGGCGTGCACAAGGCTCCCGCCAACGAGGTCGTGCGGGGAGCCGTGGACCTGGCCGTCCACCTGACGAAGGGCGAGCAGGACCTGCTCAATCCGATCGGTGTGAACTGCGTCCGCAGTTTCCCGGGACGCGGAATCCGGGTGTGGGGCGCACGGACCCTGTCGTCCGACCCGGCCTGGCGGTACCTCAACGTCCGGCGGCTGTTCAACTACATCGAGGAGTCGATCCTCATCGGCACCCAGTGGGTGGTCTTCGAACCGAACGACGACGCCCTGTGGGCACGGATCCGACGGACCATCTCGGCCTTCCTGGTCAACGAGTGGCGCAAGGGCGCGCTGTTCGGGATGACGCCCGACGAGGCCTTCTACGTGAAGTGCGACCGCGAGACGAACCCGGCCGAGGGCATCGACGCCGGTCAGGTGGTCTGCGAGATCGGGATCGCGCCCGTGAAGCCGGCCGAGTTCGTGATCTTCCGGCTGGCCCAGTTCTCGGGTGGCACCAGCCTCGTCAACGAGTAGAGCAGCCAAACAGAACAAGAGCGGGTAAGGGGCGGATGGCATGGCACTGCCGGACATGGACACCTCGGTCGGTCACTCCTTCGGGCTGGAGATCGACGGAGTCGTCATCAAGCAGATCAACGAGGTGACGGGCCTGAAGATGGAGCAGGACGTCATCGAGCTGAAGCAGAACACCGCGGACGGCAAGTACGTCATCAAGAAGCTGCCCGGCCGTCCGAAGGCGGGCGAGGTCACGCTGACGCGCGGTCTGACCGCGGACAACAACTTCGAGAAATGGATCAAGGACGCCCGGTTCGGGAAGATGGGCACGGCCCGCAAGGGCGGCGCCATCATCGTCTTCGACTACGAAGGCCAGGCGATCAAGCGCTACACCCTGGTGAACGCCTGGCCCAAGAGCCTGGAGATCAGCTCGCTGAAGGCGGGCGACACCAGTGTCCTGACGGAGAAGCTCGTCATCACGTACGAGCAGATGGACGTGGCGTGAGCGCCTGATGCGACGGAAGATTGCGCCGACGGCGGCCGCCGACGAGAACGCCGAGGCGGGAGACGGAACGGTCGAGGCGGTCCGTGCCCCGGCCGGGGACCTCGGCGGGGCCGACTCCATGCGGACCGAGTTCACCTTCGAACTGCCCCGCGGGTACGTCGACGAGGCGGGGCGGGTGCACCGCAGCGGGGTGATGCGGCTCGCCACCGCCCGCGACGAGCTCGTACCGCTGCGGGACGACCGGGTGCGGGAGAACCCGGCGTATCTGTCGGTGGTGCTGCTCGGGCGGGTGGTGGAGCGCATCGGCTCGGTGACGGACATCCACGCGGGCGTCATCGAGGACCTGTTCGCCTCGGACCTGGCGTTCCTTCAGGACTTCTACCGGAGGATCAACGCCGAGGGCCACACCCGGGCGCAGGTGACGTGCCCGTCGTGCGACACGGCCTTCGCGGTCGATCTCGCGGGTGGTGGGCGCCTGGGGGAATCGTGACGTACGCGACGGAGCAGCTGTACGACGAAGTCGCGTACATCGCCTACCACTTCCACTGGCCACTGGAGGCGATCCTCGAACTGGAACACCCCGAGCGGCGCCGGTACGTCGACCAGATCGCCCGGCTGAACCGGCTGGCCGGGGGGCGGTGATCGGTGGTGTTCGACGCGCTGCGGAGCTGGTTGCGCGGAAGGGCTCCTGGGGCCCCGGCAGGCCCGGGGCCGGATACGGCACCCGATGCCGTGCCCCCTCGTGAGGCCGATACCGGCTGGCGCGAACTGCCCGTGCAGCGGCTGACGTTCGGGGTGCCGGCGCTGGTGAGCGACCCGCAGGGGTTCGGTGACTCGCTGGCCTCCTGGCGCGATCCGTCGCTGCAGCGGCGTCTGGGGCACGCGGTGAGCGCGGACGCTCCGTCGGGGGTCGTCGGCGGGGTGCTGGAGCCGCGTCCGAGCCCTGCGTTCGTGCAGAGACGGGAGGCGTCGGCGGGCCGGGTCTCGCCGCAGGGGCAGCCGGTGGACCAGGCGGCCGGTGGCGAGACGGCTGCGGCCGTCCGGCCGGTCGAGTCGGTCGGTCCGGCCGGGCCGGTTGAGTCGGTCGAGTCGGTCGAGTCGGTCGACTCGGTCGACGGGGCTCCTTCTGAGACCGTCACGAAGGTGGTCGCTCCCGTAACGCCCGTAACGCCCGTGGCTCCTGCGGTGGTTCCGCGTGCGCCGCAGCCGTCGTTCGTCGTGGCCCGGACGGTGGAGCTGCCGTTGCGGACGCTTCCGGCCCAGGCGTTGCCGGCGGTTTCGGCGGCGACGGCGCCGCGCGAGACGGTGCCGGTCCAGCGGGTGGAAGGAGGACCCCAGCCCCACCCGGGACCCGAGCCGGCCGGGGCCTCCGCGGACGCGGAGCAACGCCTGGTGGGGGAACGGCCCGCAGCCGATGCCCCAGAGGAGATCGCTTCGGTCGCGCCCGCTGCGGTGCAGCGTGCACAGGACGTGGCTCCTCTCGAGGGAGGCGAGCGGTCGGTGCCGGCGGTTCCGGCGGCTGCGGGGCCTGATCGTCAGCCGGAGCTCCGGACGGTCGAGGAGGCCGCCGCCGATGCGGTGGGACAGACGCGGGAGCGGCCCCTGCTCGGGGATCAGGCGACGACCTCCGTGGATGCACCGCCCTTGACGGCACCCGGAGCCCAGGAACCGCCGGCACCTCGGACGCCCGCGCCGCCGGCCCCGCATCTGCCGATGGAGCGGCACGTCCACCACGAGGTGCCTGCCGTGCAGCGCTCGGAGGACGGGCCCCCGGCCGCGGTCGTCGAAACGCCGCCGGAGCGCCCGCTGGTGGGAGAGCAGCCGCTGCGGTCTGCGGGCGCTCCACGACCGGAGACACCGCAGGCACCGGAGGCACCGGAGGCACCGGAGTACGCTCCGGCCCGGCGGGTCGGACTGGGGGCCCCGCTGCCGTCCTTGCCGGGACCTGCACCTGTCCAGCGTCAGGAGTCGCAGCCTGCTGCCCCACCGGGTGCTGCCCCCGTGCCCCGGCGGCTGGGCCTGGGGGCTCCGCTGCCCGCCGTACCCGTACCCGTACCTGCGCCCGTGCCTGTGCCCGTGTCCTCACAGGTATCGGCTCCACCTCCGGTCCCCGAGACCGCGGCGCCCGTGTCCGTCCCATCGGAGACTCCGGCGGCGTCCGCACAGGAACCGGCCGCGGCACCCGTGCCCGTTCAGCGCCGGGAGGAGCCGCTGCCCCTCGTACGCACCACCCCGCTCCAGCGGGCCGCCGAGCAGGTCCCCCTGGTGCCGGAGGCGCGACCGGAGCCCGTGGCCGGGCTCGTGGGGGAGCGCGGACTTCAGCCGCAGTCCGCACCCGAGCCGGCGCCGCAGGCCATGGCCCCGGGCCCGGAACCGATGGCCGCGCCGCCCACGGCCTTGCCGGTGACCTGGGTCCCCTCGCCCGCCTCTCCCGCGCCCGTGCAGCGATCCGTGCGGGCCGATCCGGCAGGAGGGAGCCACGCCGGGACGGCGGCCGGACCACCCACGGCACCGGCCGGCGCCCCGGTGACCTGGGCGCCCACCTCCGCTGATCCCGTACGGCGAGGGGAGCCGGTCGCTCCGGGCTCCGTCGTGTCCCCGGCCGTGGCGTCCTGGGCAGCACAGCCCGTGCCCTCGCCTCTGCCCGTGCAGCGAGCCACGGCGCCCGGTTCGCCCGCGTCCATGCCCCGGCAGCCCGTACCCGTACCCGTATCCGCGGCCGTACAGCGCGTGTTGCTGCCCGAACCGTCACCCGGGCCCGCTGTGCCGGTGTCCTGGTCGCCCGCGCCCGCTCCCGTACAGCGAGCACCCGAGCCGGTGCCGGCGCCGGAACCGGCACCCGCACCAGAGCCGGCACCCGCACCAGAACCGGCACCCGCACCAGAACCGGCACCGGCACCCGAGCCGCCCCCGCCGCCCCCACCGCCGGAGCCGGCTCCCGCCCAGGCGCAGCAACAGGCCGCGACCCCGGCCGCCCCCGCCGCTCCGGGCGCCGGCGAGTCCACCGACGAGCTCGTCCGGCGGCTCGTCGGGCCCCTCGGCCGACTGCTCCGCGCCGAGCTGCGGCTCGACCGGGAACGGGCCGGCGTACGCCTCGATCCCCGCCACTGAACGACGTCAGAACCACCGAACGCCTGAAAGGAAGCCATGGCTCAGAACCAGCAGCCGGACCCCGCCGTGAGCGTGTGCTTCACGGTCGAGATCGACAACATCAACCTCGGGGCGTTCAACAGCTGTGAGGGCCTCGGCTGCGAAGTCGTCATGGAGCAACGCGAGGAGGGCGGCAACAACGGCTACGTCTGGCAGCTGCCGTCCCGGATCAAGTACTCCAACATCAAGCTGAGCCGGCCCGTCACCAAGGACACCGAGAAGGTCACCGCCTGGCTGTCCGGCATGATCAACGGAGTTGACCGGAAGACCGCGCACATCAGCGCGATGACCGTCGAGGGCACCGTCGTGGCCCGCTGGAGCCTGATGGACGTGGTCCCCGTGCGCTGGACCGGGCCGTCCCTCAGCCCGGAGAACGTCAAGGTGGCCACCGAGACCCTGGAGATCGCCCACCACGGCTTTCTCCACGGGGGGAGTTGAGTCGCATGGCCAACCAGCCGGTCGCTTTCATCGCCGCCGCGGCCCCGCCCGGGCCCGCGGACCCGAAGGGGAGCGGCGGCTCCCGCCCCAAGCTCGAACGGGCCTATCTGGAGTTGCGCCAGCCCCCGGCCGACGGCGGGACGACGACCCCGGGCCCGCGCATGGGACAGATCGACTTCCAGTTCAACCCGAAGGAACTCACCCTCGCCAAGACCGCCAAGTGGGAGCGGAAGACCGCCAAGGGCGCCAAGAAGGCTGGGCCCGCCGAGTTCAAGGGCGCGGGACCGTCGAAGCTCACCCTGGAGATGTTCTTCGACGCCACCGGCAAGCAGGACGACAGTGTGGTGTCGGCCGTCGAGTCGCTGCTGTCCTGCTGTGTGCCCACCGACCAGACCCACCAGAAGCAGCAGGGCGTGCCGCCGTGGGTGATCTTCCACTGGGGCGGGCTCACCGGATTCGTCGGGTACGTCAGCCAAGTACAGGCCAAGTACACCCTGTTCACACCCGGCGGCCTGCCCGTCCGGGCCACCTGCCAGGTGACCCTGGAGGAGATCAGCGGGCCCGTGCCGGGACAGAACCCCACCTCCGGCGCGCTCGCCGCCCGCCGGGTGCACCGGGTCGTCTCCGGGGACACGCTCGCGCTGCTGGCGTGGCGCGAGTACGGGGACCCGGCCGCCTGGCGGGACATCGCCGAGGCCAACGGCATCGACGACCCCATGCGCCTGGCGCCCGGGACGGAACTGCTGCTGCCCGCCGCCGAGGAGATCGGGGCCCCGCATGGCCGGTGAGAGCTTCGCCAACACCCTCGCCGTCGAGGTGAACGGACAGCCGCTGCCCGCGCCCCTGGCCGAACTGATCGTCTCCGCCTACGTCGACGACTCCACCCAGCTGCCCGATCTGTTCGTCGTCCGTTTCCGCGACCCCCATCACCTGGTGCTTCCCAGGACGGGCATCACCATCGGCACACCGATGAGGCTCTACGCGCGCGCCGGGGACGACGCCCAGCGCCGGCTCCTGGTCTCCGGGGAGGTCACGGCCGTCGAGATCGACCTCGACGCCACCGGCACCTTCACCGTCGTACGCGGGCTCGACCACGCGCACCGGTTCTTCCGCGGCCGCCGCGTCGCCGGGTACCGGCAGATGACCGCCTCCGACGTCGCCGTGCAGGTGGCCAAGCGGGCCGGGCTGCCCATCGGCAGGGTCGACTCCACGACCACGGTGTACGAGCACCTGGCCCAGCCGGGGATCACCGACTGGGAGTTCCTGCACCGGCTCGCGGACCTCGCGGGCGCGGAAGTCGCCGTCGTCGACGGCGAGTTCGTCTTCCGCGATCCGGCGAGGGCAGAGACAGCGCCCGCGACCTCCACCCGGCCGCAGGCCAGCCCCTACGTGCTCGAGTTCGGGCGGAACCTGCTGCGCTGCCAGGCCGCGGTCACCGCCGCCGACCAGGTCCAGCAGGTCGAGGTGCGCGGCTGGGACGTGCAGGCCAAGGCCGCCGTCGTGGGCCGGGCTCCCGCCGACCGCAGCGAACGGCTCCAGCTCGGGCTCACGCCGGGTCAGGCCGCCGGCCCCTTCGGCAAGGCCGTCTTCCTGGCCACGGACACCCCGTACGGCACCCAGGCCGAGGCCGACCAGGCCGCGAGGGCGCTCGCGGCCGACCTCGCCGCCTCGTTCGCGGAGCTCGACGCGGTCGCCATGGGCATTCCGCAGCTGCGTGCCGGGACAGCGGTCACGCTCGCAGGCGTCGGCGCGCCCTTCGAGGGCAAGTACACGATCTCCGGCAGCCGGCACGTCTTCGACCCGGACACCGGCTACCAGACGTGGATCACGGTCGGCGGCCGTTCCAACCGCTCGCTGTACGGGCTCGCCTCGGGCGGGGGCGGCGGACTCCCGCAGGACCGCGTCGGCGGGCTCGTCAACGCGACGGTGACCGACACCCGGGACCCCGAGGGGCGGGGCCGGGTGAAGCTGGCCTTCCCCTGGCTGGACGGGGAGTACGTCAGCGACTGGGCCAGGACAGCGGACCTCGGCGGCAAGGGTGGCGGAGGCGTCTTCGGTCCGGACGTCGGCGACGAAGTGCTGGTCGGCTTCGAACAGGGCCGGGTGGACCGTCCCTATGTCCTCGGCGGGCTCTACAACGGCCAGGACAAGCCGTCCGAGCACGACTGCGCGCTCGTCGACTCCACCAGCGGGGCCACCAATCGCCGTTCCCTGGTGACCCGTTCCGGCAACCGGCTGGAGCTGCTGGACGCGGCGAACGGGCCCAGGGGAGTCCGCCTGGCGACCGGCGACGGCAAGCTCACCCTCCACCTCGACCAGAAGGCCACCTCCGTCACCGTGCACAGCGACGGGAAGGTCGAGATCACCGCGAAGGAGAAGGTCACCGTCAGGGCCGAGCAGGGCATCAGCATGGACGCCGGTACCGGAGAACTCGAACTGTCCGGTCAGTCCGTCCAGATCAAGGCCCAGGCCGGGGTCGACGTCGACGGCGGCGCGGGCACGGTGGGGCTGAAGACCAACGGCCAGGTCGAGGTCAAGGGCACCACCGTCGGGGTCGACGGGAAGGCGAGCACCGAGATCAAGGGCGGAGCAAGCTGCTCCATCAGCGCCGCCCTCGTCCGCATCAACTAGCCGTACCGACCAACGCAACGACCAGCCTGAGGAGTCGTACGAGATGCCGCCTGCCGCACGCGTCGGTGACCCCACCGGGCACCCGGGGGTGATCGGGCCGCCCGGGGTGCCCACCGTGCTCATCGCGGGGATGCCCGCGGCCGTGGTCTCGACCCCCCACATCTGCTCGTTCCCACCGCCGGCCGTGCACCCCCCGTCCGTGATCGCCCCGCCCGGCTGCCCCACCGTTCTCATCGGCGGCATGCCGGCCGCGCGCATGGGCGACCTGGCCGCGTGCGGGGCGCCGATCGTCATGGGCGCGGTCACCGTGCTGATCGGGGGCTGAGGACCGTGGGAGAGCAGTTCATCGGCTCCGGCTGGGCCTTTCCGGTACACACCGACGCGACCGGGGCCGTGGCGCTGGTCGGCGGGGACCGGGAGATCGAGGAGAGCATGCGGCTGATCCTCGGCACCGCGCCCGGCGAGCGGCCCATGCGCCCGGAGTTCGGGTGCGCGATCCACGACCACGTCTTCGCGCCCGCCGACGCCGCCACGGCCGCGCACATCGCGTACGAGGTCCGGCTGTCGCTGGAGCGGTGGGAGCCGCGGATCGACCTCGTCGACGTCGGCGTCACCTTCGACGCACGGGACGAGGGCACCCTCTACATCGACATCCGGTACGCGCCCCGGGGCACCAACGACCCCCGCAACCTGGTGTTTCCGTTCTATGTGATCCCCGCGCACGAGAGCGGCTCCGCGGAGGCTGGTGACCGGTGAACCTGCCCGAACCCCATCTCGACGACCGGCGCTTCCAGGACCTCGTCGACGAGGCCAAGCGGATGGTGCAGCAGCGCTGCCCCGAGTGGAGCGACCACAACGTCTCCGACCCGGGCGTCACGCTGATCGAGGCCTTCGCGCACATGACCGATCAGCTGATCTACCGGCTGAACCGGATCCCGGAGAAGAACCACCTGGCGTTTCTCGACCTGATCGGGCTCACCCTGTACCCGCCCACGGCCGCCCGCACCGACGTCACCTTCTGGCTGTCGGCGCCGCAGGACCAGACCGTGCGGGTACGGGAGGGGACCGAGGTCGCCACGCACCGCACGGAGACCGAGGAGGCCGTGGTCTTCTCGACGGTCCGCGAACTGGCGATCGTCCCCGTGGAGTTGACGGCTCTTGCCGCCGTCACCGGCGAACCGGGCGCCGTGGCCGCCGACCAGGCGGCCGAGCTGTCCCCCGGACCCCGTCCGGGGGGACCCCCAGCCGGCCGCGGGGTGCCGTGCTTCTCCGCCGTACCGCGCCCCGGCGACGCCGTGCTCTTCGGCCTCTCGCGGGCCGCGCCCTCCTGCGTGGTGGCGCTGCGGCTGGACTTCCCGGTGGCCGGCCACGGCATCGACCCCGAGCACCCGCCGCTGGCCTGGGAGGCGTGGACCGCCGAGGGCTGGACCCGTTGCGAGGTCGACCGCGACGGCACGGGAGGCTTCAACCGGCCCGGCGACGTACTGGTCCAGCTGCCGTCCGGGCACCTGGCGTCGGTGGAGGCCCGGCAGCGGGCGGGCTGGCTGCGGTGCGTGGTGCAGGCCCCCGTCGAGGGGCAGCGCACGTACTCGGCGACCCCGGAGCTGCTGTCCGCCGAGGCGTTCACCGTCGGCGGGACCGCCCCGGCCGTGCACGCCGAACGGGCCGGCGAGGAACTCCTCGGGGTCTCCGAAGGCGTGCCCGCCCAGACGTTCGCGCTGGACCGGGCCCCCGTGGTGGCGGGCGGGCCGCCGTTCGTCGTGGAGACCGCGGCCCCCGGAGCGGAGTGGAGGGAGTGGACCGAGGTCGAGCACTTCGGCGAATCCGGCCCCCTGGACCGGCACATACGACTGGATCGAAGCACCGGCGAGGTGAGCTTCGGCCCGGCGGTGCGGCAGCCCGACGGCACCCTCCGGCACTACGGGGCCGTTCCCGCCAAGGGCGTCCCGGTGCGGGCCCGTTCGTATCTCGCGGGCGGCGGACGGCGCGGCAACGTGGCGCGCCGCGCCCTCGCCGTGCTGCGCAGCTCGATCCCGTACATCGCCCGGGTGGAGAACCGGCGGGCGGCGAGCGGCGGTGTCGACGGCGAGGACGTGGCGAACGCCCGGCTGCGCGGTGCGTCGGCGCTGCGCACCCGGGAGCGGGCCGTGACGGCCGACGACTACGAGTACCTGACCAGGCAGGCGGCTCCTGAGATCGCCCGGGTACGGTGCGTGGACGCGGGCGCGGGCGGGGTGCGGGTGCTGCTGGTCCCGGCCGCCGAGGACGACGGCGAAGGACGCCTGGAGTTCGGGCAGATGGCCTGCCCCGCGCAGCTCCTGGCCCGGGTCGCGGCACATCTGGACGCGCGGCGCATGCTGGGCGCACGGCTGGTCGTCGAGCCGCCGTACTACCAGGGCGTGACGGTGGTCGCAGTGCTCCAGGCGGCGGCGGGTGTCCCGGCCGCCAGGGTGCAGCGGGCGGCGCTCGCCGCCCTCCACCGCCGTCTGAACCCGCTCACCGGCGGCCCGGACGGCGACGGCTGGCCGTTCGGGCGGACCGTGCACAGCGGGGAGGTCTTCGCGGTGCTCCAGCAGGTCGCCGGGGTGGAGGCCGTGGAGAGCGTACGGCTGTTCCCCGCGGACCTCCAGACGCGCCGGCGCGGCGAACCGGCGGAGCGGATCACGCTGGACGCGGGCTCGCTGGTCTTCAGCTACGACCACCAGGTGCGGGCGGTGTGAGACGAGTGGGGGTGACCGGTGGCGACTGAGCGCCGCATCGTGCCCGGGCTGCGGACCAGGCATCCGCTGGGGGCCCGGCTGCCCGGCATGTACGCGGACGACGACTTCGTCCAGCGGCTCACGGAGGCCCTCGACGAGGTGCTGGCGCCCGTGCTGGGCGTGCTCGACAGCCTTCCCGCGTACTTCGACCCGCGCCTGGCACCCGAGGACTTCCGGGCGCTGCTCGCCGCCTGGGCGGGGACCGAGGGCGAGGTGTGCGGGGCGGTGCCCGGGCACGCCTCGCGGGGCACCGCGCAGGGACTCGCGGAGCAGGTCCGCCGGGTCTTCGGGGTCACCCCGCAGATCGAGGAGAGCGGCGGCACGGTGTGGTCGCCGACCGCTCTGACCACGCTCCCGGGCGCGCCGCAGCCGTACCTGACGGTGCGGCTGCGGGTTCCCGCGTCCCAGGCGGTGGACGAGGCGGCCGTATCGGCGCTCGTCGCCCGGAACAGGCCGGTGCATCTGCCGTTCACCGTCGAGGTGATCGTGGAGCCGTAGCGGGGCGTACGACCGGCGCCTTGCCACCCGAGGGGCGGCCCCGAATGACCAGGGGCGCGCAGAACGCCCGGGGAAGCACGCATGTTGCACGCGCGGGCCCATATGGGGTAATCAGTTACTCCGCCGGTGCGGAGAGTGAGCGCTCATCCTTGACCTCCTGTCGGGGGAGGAGGCCTTTATGCACGAAACCGTGTGCGAGCGGCTGGTGCCGGGGCTCGCTCGGGGAACGGCACCGCTGACGCTGCTCGTCGCTCCCGCCGGGTACGGCAAGACCACCCTGCTCACGGGGACCGCGGACGTCTTCCCGGGGAAGGTGCTGCACTGGCGTCCGTGCCGTGACACCCTCGGGGTGCCCTCACTGCTGGCCAGTCTGGGAAGGCAGTTGGAGCTCTCCGACGCGGTGTCCGTGGAGTCCGTCCTGCTGGCCGTCGAGCGCCGTGCGGACCCGGTCCTGCTGCTCGTCGACGGCGTCCAGCACGTGCACGGCAGCCCGGCCGAGGCATTACTGGAGGAACTGGCCGTGCTGGCGCCGCGGAACCTGCGGCTGATCCTGGCCGGCCGCCGGATGCCCGCACTGAACCTCACCCGGCTGGAACTGGCGGACACCGCCGTGCTGCGCGCCGCTGAACTGCGGCTCGACGAGGGTGAGATCGCATCCGTCTTCCCGGACACCCCGGAGGTCACCCGGCAGCTCGCCGTGCTCACTCAGGGCTGGCCCGCTCTCCTCAGACTCAGCAGGCCGGCGGTACTGGCGGGCCGCGACCCGCTGGAATTCGCCGCCCTGCGCACCTATCTGGACCGGGAAGTGCTGGAAGCGCTGCCGCCCCGGCTCGTGCGTCTGATGGAACGGGGACCCGACGACCCCGGCGGCCACGACGGGGCCGACGCGCCCGAACTCGCCGAGGAATACGGCCTGCAGACAGACGTGCCGCTGCTGCGGTCGCACCTGGCCCGGCGCTGCGTACGGCCGGCCCGGCACACGGGCACCCCGCACCGCACCGAGGGAGCCCCGTCCGCGTCGCTGTCCCTGCGCTGCTTCCAGCGGTACGAGGCCACCCTTGCGGGGCGTCCGCTGGACTGGAGCCGCACCCGGCCGCGCGTACGGGCGCTGGCCCGGCTGCTGTCCGTCCACGCGGGGCGGCCCGTCCACCGGGAGGAGCTGATGGCCGCCTTGTGGCCGCAGAGCCCGGCCCATACGGCCGGACGAGGACTGCAGGTCGCCGTCTCGGCCCTGCGGACCGTGCTGGAACCGGGCACCGGACGAGGAAGGTCCCAGGTGCTGGTGCGGTCGGGCGAGGCGTACATGCTGGCGCTGGGCCCCGGGGCCAGCTGCGACGTACAGGCCTTCGAGGCCGCGGCCGGGGAGGGCCTGCGGGCGGCGGCGCGCGGGGAGGCGGACCGGGCGGCGGGGACGCTGGCGCGGGCCCTTCGGCTCTACACCGGGGAGTTGCTGCCGGAGGACGGCCCGGCGGAGTGGGTGGTGCCGATCCGTGAGCAGTACCGCAACCAGGCGGTGCGGGCGGCCCACGCGCTGGCCGAAGTGGAACTCGGCCGGAACCGCGCGGCGGCTGCGGTGGCGGCCGCCGGGCACGCGCTGTCCCTGGATCCGTTCCAGGACGCGGTGTGGCGGCTGCTGATCGCGGCCCACCGGCAGGCCGGTGACCCGGTCGCGGCCCGGCACGCGGAGCGGCGGCACGCGCAGATGCTGGACACCCTGGGTGTCGTGTGAGACTCCCGGCTCAGCGCCGTCGGAAGAACTCGACCTCGGCGAGGGCGAGATACCGGCCCTCCCCGGCCCCGTACGCGCCCTGCACCGTGAGCCGGACCCGGACGGCATCGCTGACGGCGACGTGGAAGCGCTGACCGCCCGGCACGTCGGCCAGCCGGACGGTCCTGACGGTCGTCCGGCCGTCCTTCGAGGTGACGGTTATCAGCACAGTGCTGGGCCGCGCCTGGGTGAGGAACTTCTCGGCCACCGGAGAGCTGCCGGGATGGACGACGAGATCGAGCAGGCGAACGGGTTCGGCGAACGCGGCCTCCAGATACTCCCCTTGGACGGATCCGGGGAGCGCGGGTGTCCAGTACTTGTCGGTCGTCCCGTCCACGGCAAGGGCGGCCGGGTGCTGTTTGCCCGCACTCGACGCCGTCACCTTCACCGCATGCATCTGCTCGGTCTTGGAAATCCGGTCCCGTACGGCCTCCACCACTCGGCCGGTCTCCCCGCGGAAGGCGTACCCGACCGCCACGAGGACGCAGAGCACCAGCAGCGGCAGGACGAATCGCGGTCGCCGCCACTGCCGGCGCGGTGGCCGCTCCCCGGCGACGGGCTGCGGTCTGGGGCGGCGCCTGAACAGCCGTCGCCACCAGGGCGGCCGGGGTACGACAGGGGCGTCCGCGAGGGAGGCACCACAACGTCGGCAGTAGCGCCTCGTCGGCACGTTTCCGCTGCCGCACCGGCCGCAGATGAGGTCCCCGGCCTGGGGCGGCGGTTCGGCGGCGTCCGTGTGCCGCGACGGCGGCGGCACCGGACGGCCGGGCTCCTCGACCTGAGGCTGCACGGCGCGCGTGGGCGGGGCGGTGGGCATCGGCGGGACGGCAGGCCCGCTCGCCCGGACCGCGGGCTCCTCTTGGGGCACGGCGGCGTCCGGCCCTGTCGGGGGCGGGATTGCGGCATCCGGCTGGGCCGCGGCTGCCGGTGCGCTCGGCCGCGACCACTCGAGGAAGGACCCGCAGGCACCGCAGAACTGCTCTCCGGGATCACAACGATTCCCGCACGCTGCGCAGTTGACCACGGACCCCTCACCCCTTCCGCAGCCCATGCTGCGCCAGGCGGCGCCTCCCGCACACGCCTGCGAGGGCAACCACCGAAGCGCCCGCCGCTGCCCTTTCGGGCGCCGTGGCGCGACCTGGGCCGGGGCCGGGGCCGGGGCGGGGGGCGTGCGAGGTGATGACGCCCCGGAACGCGGGTCATCACGACGACCGTGCACGGGCGCCGTGGACGAGGTCCGTCGCCCCGCCCGTCCCGGTGAGCGTGCGGCCGCCCTCGGCGGCGACGACGGTGAGGGCCACGCGCAGGGCTTCAGCGACACCGTCAGCCGGAACGCGCAGGAGCGCGCGCCGCAGCCGCCGGCGGGTCGTACTCGGCGAGCAGGAGCGCGATGTCGTCCGCCCGGTCGGGAGACCGGCCGGCATCCTCCAGCAGCCCGTCGGCCAGATCCTCCAGACTGCCCCCGCCCAGGCGGGCCAGCGAGGTCCCCAGGCGGTCGATGCCGGTACCGATGTCCGAGTCGCGCCTCTCGACAAGCCCGTCCGTGTACAGGGCCAGGACCGAGCCGGGCACGAGGCGCAGCTCCGACTCCGGATAGTCGGGCACCGTCTCGACGCCGAGCAGAGGGCCGCACGGCAGATCCGGGATCTCGGTGCGCCCGTCGGGCAGGCGCACCAGGGGCGGACAGTGACCCGCCCGGACGATGCGCACGACCCCCGAGCGGGGATCGAGGCCGGCGTAGCAGCAGCTGGCGAGCAGCGACGGGTCGAGGTCCATGTGCAGCCGGTTGGTGCTGGCGACGATGTCGCCCGGTCGGTGGCCGGCGGTGACGAAGGCCCGTATCGCGCTGCGCAACTGGCCCATGGTGGCCGCGGCGGCGACGTTGTGTCCCTCGACGTCCCCGACGATCAGCGCGACCTCATCGCCCGTGGGGATGACGTCGTACCAGTCGCCGCCGATGTCCATGCCCCTGGTGCCCGGAAGGTAGCGCCCGGTGACGTGAAGGCCCGCGAGCGTGGGCAGCCGGTGCGGCAGCAGCGCGTTCTGCAGGCCGCGGGCGAGGACGAATTCGGCGTCGTAGAGCCTGGCGCGTTCGAGGGCCTGGGCGATCAGGCCGCCCAGCGCGGTGAGGACCCCACGCTCCTCGTCGGGGAACCGGTGGACGGCGTCGAAGCCGAGCATGCAGGCTCCCACCGGGCGGTTGGAGGCGATCAACGGCAGGAACGCCCAGGAACTGCACTCGCCTGCCGGGACCCCGGGATACCTCTCGTGGAGCTCCTTGCGGGACTCGACGAACAGCGGGGCCGCGGAGGTCAGCGTGTCCGTCACGGGCAGCCGGGCGTGCAACGGGATGCCTTCCAGCCGGGCGCGGACCTCCTGCGAACAGCCGCGCTCCGCGAACAGGTGCAGGTGCCGCTCCTCCACCACGCAGATCGCCAGCTTCTGGCCGCCGAAAGCCGGCAGCAGTTGCTCGGCGACGGCGTCGCACACCTCGCGCGCGGTGACCGCCTCGGTGAGGGCGCTGCCGAGCTGGAGCACGCGATAGAGGGCCCCGAGACGGGGGGCAGCGGGCGGAGGGGACGCGGAGACGGGCGGACCCTCCTGCGCGACGGACGTCCCGGGTCCGGTGCCGGCCGGTACCGGCTGTCGCACGGGTGCCGCCCATCCCGTCGTGCCCTGTGAGCCCGGATGGAGGGAGATGACCAGCCACTCGTCGGGCGGGCGGCGGACCAGGAAGGAGACGGGTTGCTGGGAGACCAGGGCGGCCCGGTAGCGGTCCTCGTACACGGGATCGGCCAGCCAGGGCAGGACGTCCCAGAGGCGTTGGCCGAGCAGTTCGTCCTGGCGGACCTGCAGCAGGTTCTCCAGGCTGTGGTTGGCGTAGGCGACACGCCCCTCCGGAGAGAGCGCGAAGAAACCGTCCGCGAGCCGGTCGATCGCCGCCATGGCGGCCATGCCGCTCCCGGAGTCGAGTACGGCGCCGACCAGATGGGAGGACGCCTGCGGGTCCTCCGGGCTCGTGGGCACCCGTCCCCAGAGCTCGACCGTGCGCGGGCTTCCACCGCCGTCCCGGATGCGCAGGCAGTGCGCGAGCACATGGCCTTCCTGGACCGCGGCACGGGCGGCGGACCGGAAGCCGGGCAGATCCGCGGGCTCGATCCTGGCCGCCAGGGTGTCCGCCCGGCCGTCGAACTCACGGGGCGGGATCCCGAAGATCGCGCACAGCTCGTCGTCGGTCGTGAGGACCCCGGTGTCGAGGTTCCAGTCGAACAGGCCGACCCGTATCAGTGGAGCGGACGGCAGCGGCACCACCACCGGAGCCGTCCGTTCGTCGTAGGAGACGAACTCCTGGCGTTCGCTGAGCCCGGCGAGGGCGGTGCCCAGGCGGTCGGCCGCGGAGCGCAGCCGCCGGCGCTGCGCCCTCGACAGCCCCGTCCCGTCGGGCCTGGGCGTCCACAGCACGGACAGGCAGCCGAAGGTCCGCTCGCCCGCTCGTACGGGGAGGGAGGCAGAGCCGAACGGGTAGGGCAGGGCGACCGAGAGCTGGGGGAAGCGCCGCATCGTCTCCTCTGCGCCGCTCAGGTGGACCATGCGCCCGGAGCGGTATGCCTCCGCCACCGGAATGGGGCTGTTGACCGGTATCCGGCGCCACCCGCCGATCATGGTGGGCGGCGTGCCGCACGACGCGGCCACGACGAGCGAGCGATGGTCGCCGGAGAGCAGGAAGACGCTTCCCGCATGCGCTCCGGCCGCCTCGACGGCGCTGGTGACCGCACTGGCCAGCGCGTCGTCACGCTCGGGAGCCTCACCGCCACTCCCGGCGCCGAACGGATACGACCTCGATGTCACGCCATCGGCCGACACAGTGCCCTCGATCACCCACGGACAGTTTGTTCCATTTTAGGATTGTCTGCCGCTCCCCGCGGGCGGGCGCCTGGCCGGCTGTGGGGACGGCGGGGGTGGGCCGGCCGGCGCGGCTGGGACCGGCCGACGCTTCAGCCGTCTTCCGGCCCGATCGTGGGCCCTGCGGATGCCGCCGAGGCGCGGGCGGCGATCGGCAGCCGTTACGGCTCGGGTCGCGCCTCGCCGTACTGCGGTTCCGCCGCCTTGCGCTCGAAGCGGAACGACGGGCGACGGATGAAGGCGTGCGGTGCGCTCGTCGCCCGCGCCGGCGACCGCTCCGGGAGGCGCAGCCGGGAGTCGACGGCTGTGGGGCACAACTCGCCCACTTGGCATGCCTGTTGCCCAATCTGATCCACAGCGTGGTACACCGTCCGGGATTTTGACCCTTTTGGAGCCCGTTGTGAACAACGGCGCGCAAGGGTGGAATTCGCGCCGACACGATGGGCCCGTCGGGGCTGCCGGCAGTGACCGGGCGTCAATTCGCGAGATTCGACGGGCAAATCCATGGAGGGGCGGCGACTTCTTGTTTCCGTGTCGCGGAAATATTCGAGCCGAAGTGAACCGCCCCACGGAAACTGTGTGCGTAACGTCTCTGAACTGCGGTTTTTCCACTTTCTCTCATGTAACAAGCCGTAACACGCGAGCACTTGACGGCACCTCACCACAGCCCGCATATTCACACCATCCGTGAGACGGAGGGGACGTTTTCACATGGCGGATGCGCTGTCTGATGCCGCGGTGCTGGATGACCGAGACCACCTTTTTGACACGAAGCCGCATTGCCTGGCTGATAACGGCCTACAAGCGCGGTTGGGGGAACTGACGCTGCGAAACCCGGTCATGCCGGCCTCCGGCTGCTTCGGTCCGGAGCTGAGCGCCCTCATGCCCGTCGGGGAACTGGGCGCCGTCGTCACCAAGACGCTGTTCGCCGAGCGGCGTTCGGGGAACCCGGCCCACCGCCTCACCGAGACGGCCCACGGGATGCTCAACAGCGTCGGCATCCCGAGCCCCGGCACAGCCGCCTTCGCCGGGCACGTCCTGCCTGCCTACCGCCAGTTCGGCGTACCGGTCGTGGCCAGCATCGGCGGACTCACCGTCGACGAGTACTGGCAGGTCACCGAGGAACTGGCCGCCGCGGACCTCGCGATCGACGCCTACGAGGTCAACGTCTCGTGCCCGAACCTCGAACACGGCGGCCTCGCCATCGGCACCGAGGCGGCGACCGTCGAGCGGGTCGTGGCAGGCATCGCCGCCCGGACGCGGGTCCCGCTGATCGTCAAGCTCACGCCGAGCGTGACCTCGATCGGCGACATCGCCCGCGCCGCGGAGTACGCGGGCGCAACCGCCGTCACCGTCTGCAACACCTTCCCCGGCATGGCCGTCGACATCCAGACCAGGACGACGGTCCTGGGCAACGGTGTCGGAGGGTTGTCCGGCCCCGCGGTCAAACCCCTCGCTCTGCGCCTGGTGTGGCAGGCGGCGAGTGCCGTCGACATCCCGGTCGTCGGCTGCGGGGGGATCACCACGGCCACGGACGTCGTCGAGTTCCTGCTCGCCGGGGCGAGCGCCGTCCAGGTCGGCACGGCGACCTTCACCCGTCCCTACACCATGGTCGAGATCGTCCGCGGGCTGGAGAGGCTGCGGGCCGAACTCGGCGTCACCCGCCTCGCCGAGCTCGTCGGCGGCCTGCGTCACACCGAGATCCCCCGGGAGAAGCCATGCGCGACATCGACGAAGCCCCGCTGAACGCCACTCCACCGGGCGACGCGGCCCGGTCCGCGCCACCGGAGGACGGGCCCGTGAGCACGTACGGGAAGAAGGCGGTGCTCGCCTCCTCCATCGGTTACGCGATGGACGGGTTCGATCTGCTCATCCTCGGCTTCGCCCTGTCGGCGATCACGGCGGAACTCCACCTCGGCAACGGCGAGGCCGGCTCCCTCGCCACCATCACCCTCTTCGGCGCCGTGCTCGGCGGACTCCTCTTCGGTGTCCTCGCCGACCGCATCGGCCGCGTCAAGGTGCTCACCTACTCCGTCTGCTTCTTCGCCGTCTTCACGGGCCTGACCGCCCTGGCGGACGGCTACACGGAGTTCGCCGTCTACCGCTTCCTCGCGGGCGTCGGCATCGGCGGCGAGTTCGGCGTCGGCATGACCCTCGCCGCCGAGGCGTGGCCCGCACGCAAGCGGGCACGGGCGACGGCTCTGGTCGGTGTGGGCTGGCAGGCGGGCGTCCTGCTCGCGGCGCTGGTCTCGGCTCCGGTACTGACGCACTGGGGCTGGCGGGGCCTGTTCCTGCTCGGCGCGCTGCCCGCCGTGGTCGCCGTCGTCTTCCGCTCCCGCCTGCACGAGCCCGAGGCGTTCACCGAGCACCGGGCCGCCCTCGCGGCGCGCAGGGCCCAGGCGGCCAAGGCCAGGGTGCCCCTGCGGCTGCTCGTCGCGGACGCCACGACGACCCGGGCCACGGCCGGCGTCCTCGTGCTCACCTCGGTCCAGAACTTCGGCTACTACGGCATCATGATCTGGCTGCCGACCTACCTGTCCGCCGAGTTCGGCTACAGCCTCACCAAGTCCGGTCTGTGGACGGCCGTCACCGTCGTCGGCATGGCCGCGGGCGGCCTCGTCTTCGGCCAGGTCGCCGACCGCCTGGGACGGCGGCGTGCCTTCTGGATGTTCCAGTTCGGCTCGGCCGTCTCGGTCCTGGTCTACAGCCAGCTGACGTCCGGCTGGGCGCTGCTGGTCGGCGGCGCGATCATGGGCGCCTTCGCCAACGGGATGATCGGCGGGTACGGGGCCCTGATGGCGGAGCTCTACCCCACGGAAGTGCGCGCCACGGCGCAGAACGTGCTGTTCAACCTGGGGCGGGCGGTGGGCGGTTTCGCCCCGGTCGTGGTGGCGCTCGCCGCCGAGTCCGTCGGATTCGGCACGGCCATCGCGATGCTGGCCGTCATCTACGTGATCGACATGGCTGCGATGCTGCTGATACCCGAGCGGAGCGCGACGCCACTGACCACGCGTCTCGAGCCTCAGCCGGGTGTGCCCGGTCCCTGACCGCCGGAACGCACCCAGGTCCGGCCTCCGCCGGACGAACGAACGGAGACATCCATGCAAGTCGTGGTGCGTGCGCTGCACGTCCTGCGGGCGCTGGCCGCCAAGCCGAAGGGCGCCACCCTCCAGGAACTGCACGAAGAACTGGGCATTCCGGTCGGAAGCCTGCACCGCCTGCTCACCACCCTCGGCAACGAGGACTTCGTCACCCGCTCACCGGTGAACCGGCGCTTCTTCCTCGGCCCGATAGCCCGTCAGCTCGCCGAACAGAACCAGCACCAGTCCGCTCTCCTGGTCACCCCGCACCGCGCCGTCGTCGCGGCGGCGGAGGCCAGCGGCGAGACCGTCTTCCTGACCGAGCTGATCGGCGACAGGGCGGTGTGCGTCGCCCTGTCCGAAGGACGCCATCCCCTGCGGCTGTTCGTCCGCATCGGCCAGGAGATGCCGCTGCACGCGGCCGCGTCCGGCCGGTCGCTGCTGGCCTACCGGCCCGAGCCGGACGTACGCAACCTGCTGGCCAAGCGGGCCCTCACCGCCTTCACCGAGGAGACGCCGGTGACGGTGGACGAGGTACTCGCCCACCTCACGCTGGTACGGGCCCGTGGATACGACGTCTGCGACGACGAACTCGACCGCGGCGTCTGGGCGGTCTCCTCACCGGTGTTCACCTCCACGGGCGCGGTCGCGGCCAGCGTGACGCTCGCGGCCGCCGGCAGCAGGATGCGTGACCCCCTCACCCGCGCCACGGCGGTGCAGACCGTCCTCACCGCCGCGCGGGAACTGTCCACGGAACTCGGCTTCAACGGGGAGTGGCCCGACGGCGCCGGTGATCCCGCCGCGTCACCCGCCGGGACGACCGGCCCGGAGCGGCAGGCCGGTGACACCGTGGAGGAGGTGCGATGAGCCTCGCCCAGGAACTGGCCGCGCGGGGCGACGCCGTGGCCGTCTTCCTCGACCCCGAACGGCGGCGCAGCGAACTGCGCGCCGACCTCTTCGCCGCCGCCCGCCCGGCAGGCCCCCGGCCGAGCACACACGACGACGGGGCGCCGGCACCGGGACACACGGTCGACCCGTACGCGCTGCACACGCGGCCGACGATCCTGCGGCGGCTGGCCGCCCTGCTGGCCGACGAGCTCCCCGCCCGGCTCGACCGCCTCGTCGCCGCCGACCGCGCCGACACCCCGCTGGTCACCGCCGTCGCGCTGCACACCGGGCTGCCCTTCGCCCTCGCCGGGAAAGGCCCGGGGACGGAAGGCGGCACCGGACTGCTCGGGGAAGTGCACCGCGGAGAGCGGATCACCGTCCTCACCACTGTCACGGCCGGCGGACGCAGCGCGCTGCGCACCGCCGAACTGGCCCGCCGGCACGGTGCCGAGGTCGCCTCGGTCCTCACGGTGATCGACCGCGACGAGGGAGCGGTCGCACGCCTGGCCGCCGCCGGCCACCGGTTGCGGGCGCTGTTCACCGACGGCACCGCCCCGTGAACGCGGCCGTCCGCCCGGCCGTACACGCCCGAAAGGAAGAGAGTCACGCATGTCGAACAACAGCTACGGTCCCCCCACCGCGTACGCCGACGTCAGCGCCGCCGTCCGTGAACTCGGCACCGCACCCGACGCCCACGGGCCCACACTGAACACGGCCGTCTCGTCCGAGGCCGTCGAGTTCGTCGGCCGTTCGCTCGCCGACGCGCTGCGTCCCCACGACGCGACGACCGTCGTCTTCTGGAACACCAGCGACGAGGCCGTCCTCGGACATGTCGTCGCGAGGGAGCTCGGCGCCGCCGTGGTCCGCGCCGACGAGGTGGAGGGAGTCGTCGCGCTCTCCGCCGACATACCCGCCGGCGCGCGGGTCGCCCTCCTCGCCACCGCCTGGACCCACCCCATGCGCCTGCAGGCACTGGTCACCATGGCGCGTCTGGTCCGGGTCGAGATCGTCGCCGTCGCGTCCGTGCTGGCGAGCCCCGAACGGCCGGAGGGCGACCTGCCGATGGTGACCCTGCTCGCCGCCGACGCCCTGACCGCCGAGCCGGCCGGACACCCGGAGGCGGGGAGCGGCCGGGCATGAGCAACCTCATGGTGGCGCCGGCCCGGCTGAAAGCCGATCCGGAGCGCCTGCGGGCCCGCCTCGACACCTTCGCCGCGCTCAGCGAACCCGGCTCCGGCCCCGGAGTGACCCGGCTGGCGTACACGCCCATGGAACGCGAGGCGCACGCCGTCTTCGCCGAGGAGATGCGGTCCCTGGGGCTGACCGTACGGACCGACGCGGCGGGCAACACCATCGCAGAACGCGCCGGCACCGTCCCCGGCCTGCCGGCACTCGGCACCGGCTCGCACCTCGACAGCGTCCCCAACGCCGGGGCGTACGACGGAATCGCGGGGGTGGTCGCGGCGATGGAGACGGCTCGTCTCTACCGTGACCACGACGTGGCGCACGCCCATCCCGTGCGCTTCGTGGCCTTCGCCGCGGAGGAGGGCGCACGCTTCGGACAGGCGTGCACCGGCAGCCGCATCGTCTCCGGGCTCACCGCCGCGGAGGACCTGGCGGACATGCGGGACGCCGACGGGACCACCATGGCCGACGCCCTGCGCTCGGTGGGGCTGCCGCCCGAGGCGGTGGGCGCGGCCCGCTGGGATCCGGCGGACTGGGCCGCCTTCGTCGAACTGCACATCGAGCAGGGCAGCGTTCTGGAGGCGACGGGAACGCCGATCGGTGTCGTCGACCTGATCTCCGGCAGCACCCGGTTGCTCCTGGAGGTCACCGGCCGCGCCTCGCACACCGGTGGGACGCCGATGCACCTGCGCGCGGACGCCGTGGCGGCGGCCGCGGAGATCGTCCTGCTCGTCGAGTCGGTCGCGAACGACAGCAGACACCACGGCACCCGTGCCACCGTGGGCCGGCTCCTGGTCGAGCCCGGTTCGATCACCACCATCGCCGGCAAGGCGGAGCTGTACGTCGACGTGCGGGACGTGGACAGCGACCGGCAGCGCCTGACCGCCGCAGAGATCGTGGAGCGGGCACAGGCCCTGTGCGTGCGCCGGGGCGTCGGCCTCACCGCCCGTGCCCTCGCCGACGCGTCACCGGTGATCCTTCCCGGCTGGGTGCGCGAGACCCTGGCCGGTACGTGCCGGGGACTCGGCGTCGACTACCGCGTGCTGCCGAGCGGTGCGAGCCACGACGCCCAGATGGTCAACCACGTGGTGCCGACCGGGATGGTCTTCGTACCCAGCCGCGAGGGCATCAGCCACAGCCCCCTGGAATGGACCGGCGCGGACGAACTGGCCCTGGGCGCCGAGGTCCTGGCGGCCGGGCTGCTCCGACTGGACCGCCGCCTGGCCGCCGCGCGCGACGGGCACGACGAACGAGAGGAGAACGGGACATGACGAGCGCCGCCGCTGCGGACCGGCCCGCGCTGAGCGCCTCGCTCACCGTCATACCGGACGACCGGCAGTCCCCCCGGCCACGCCCCACCTGGCATCACGCCGACGTGCTCGACCACTTCGCCGTCGGGGAGCAGTACCGTCACCTGCGGCTGCACGCCCCCAGCGTCGCGGGACTCACCCGCCCCGGGCAGTTCGTGATGCTGACGGCCGCCCGCGAGGAGGAGAGGGGCCCGGTCCTGCCGAGGCCGATGGCCGTGTACCGCCGGGACGCCGCGGCCGGCACGGTGGAGTGCGTCTACCGCGTCGTCGGCGCGGGCACCCGGCGGCTGAGCACGTTCCGCCCCGGAGAGCGCATGCTCACGGTCGGGCCGCTCGGAAAGGGTTTCCAACTGGACCCGGCCGCCCGGCGGGTTCTGCTCGTGGGCCGCGGCATCGGCACGTGTTCGCTCACCACCGTCGCCCAGGACCTGTCCGACGGGCCCACCGAGGTCGTCGCCGTCACCAGCGCCCGGAACGAGGCGAACCTGATCGGAGGCGGGCTGTACCGCGAGTTCGGTGCCGCAGCCGTCCACGAGGTCACGGACGCATCGGGGTCCAGCGCCGTCGAGAGCCTGCGCCGTCTGCTGACGGCCGACCTGGACGCAAGTCCGCCGCAGCAGATCATGACCTGCGGCTCGGAGCGGCTGGCCCGGCTGTGCGGCGCGCTGGGGCGGCGCTGGGGCGCGGACGTGCAGGTGTCCCTCGAGGCGCACATGGCGTGCGGTCTCGGCTACTGCCACGGCTGCGCGACCGGCAGCCGGAGCGGTCCCGCCGAGTCCCCGCTGATCTGCAAGGACGGCCCCGTGTTCCGTGTCGGCGGCTGCGCGACCGGTGACAAGCCGCTCGCCGGGACATCGGGCGTCCGCCGGTGACGCCCGCCCGTACGACGGTGTCCGGCGTCGCCGCGCAGCCGGCAACACCGGGCGCCGTGGTGCTCAGCGGCGTCCGGGTGCTCGGCGCCCCGCCCACCGATGTGCTGATCCACGACGGGAGAAGCGTCACCGTCGGTCCGGAGGCCGCCGACTCCTCCGGACCGCGACGTGACGACGCCACCCGACCGGTGACCCGGCGCGGGCTCGTCGATCTCCACACCCGCCCGCGGGAGCCCGGCGGCGAGGAGAGCGAGACCATCACTTCCGGCTCCCGGGCCGCCGCGGAGGGCGGTTTCAGGAACCACGAGGAGGACCATGCTTGACCTCTGGGAGGTAGAGGACACCACGGCCGCTGTCTATCGGGAGACGCTGCGGCGGCCCGGGATCGATCTGCACGGGCTGCGGGACAGCCTGACGCTGGACGAGTCGGAGATCCGGCGGGCGCTGTACGAGCTCGCCGACCTGGCCCTGGTCCACCGTTCCTGGGAAGAGACCGAATCCGTCCAGCCGTTGACTCCCCGGCTCGGCCTCCGGGCGCTGCTCGCGCGGAAACGGACCGAGACCGTGCGTCGGCAGCAGGCGCAGGAGGAAGCCCGGGGCGCGGCGGGACCGCCGGCGGACCACCGCGCGGCCGGGTACGCCTCGGTGCCGGGCATGGACGTGGAGCGGGTCCAGGGGGAGGCGGCGGTGCGCCGGAGCATCGCCCGGATCGAGGCCGCGGCGCAACGGGAGTTGCTGTCCTTCGCCTGGGACGAGCCCAGGAGCGCGGGGGACGGGGGCGAGGATGAGGCACCGGGTGCGGCGCGCTCGGCGGGCAGGACTCGGCCGGTCACGGTCAGGATCATCTGTCCCGACGACGTGCGCCGGGCCGTTTCCCGCGCGGGGCGCGCGCCGGGCCGGCAGGGCGCGCAGATCCGGACCGTTCCGCGGCTCGCGTTCCGCGCACACATCGCCGACGGCAGGAGGGCTGTGGTCCAGCTGAACTCCGGTGACACCGCCGAGGACGCGCTGGTGATCGACGAGCCGGCCGTTGTCGCGCTCCTGCGTTCGTTCTTCGAGACGGTCTGGTCCTCCGCCACGCCTGTCGGCGCCGGCGGGGAGGACGCGATCACCTCGCAGGACCGTCAACTGCTGCGCCTGCTCGCCCAGGGCCTCACGGACGAGGCCGCGGCACGCAAACTCGGTGTGTCCCTGCGCACCGAACGCAGGATGCTCACGAGGCTGTCCGAACTCCTCGACGCCCAGAGCAGGTTCCAGCTCGGCCAGCGGGCCGCCGAGCGCGGACTCCTGTGAGCTCCGCCGCACGGTGCGGCAGCGGAGGGCGGCGGCTTCGTCCGAGACGAAGCCGCCGCGATCCGCATCAGTTCACTTGCCGCAGTTCTGGCAGCCGCGCTTCACGGCGCCGGTCGACAGCTGGCGAAGGACATCGGCGTTCACGGTCATGGTTTTCTCCCATTTCCATTCGGTACGCCTCCATGGCGTACGGCATCGGTATCCGGGGCCGATATCGGAACGTCGGACCCGGTGCCATGGATCGTGGCACAGCGAAAGCCCGTGTGTCAGCCCGCAGTTGTGGCACGAACTGGCCCGGCACAATTGTGCCGCACGGTGCGGGGCACGAATGTGCCAGGTCATTTTGTGCCAGCCGTTCGGGCTTCCTTCGTGCTCCGACATGACGGAGTATTGATGGGGAGCGGATGCGGATGATGCGGCCGCGCACCGCCACTCGTGTGAGGACTTGAGATGGCACGCTATTGCGTCGTCCCGACAAGCTCTGCAAAGGGCAAGGGATTGCTGGAGGGTCAGCCTTCGTGCATGTGTCGAATCGTGAGGGATCCGGACCGGATTCCTTGCGGGAGCTGCGAAAGCCGCTAGCCGGCCCACCGGCGGGCGACGATGGCGGAACCCACTCCCCTGACCTGTCCCGATCGGAAGTCGACATGATTCTGGCCGGGATGCTGTGGTGGCGGTGAACGCGTCGCCTCACCTGTCGATCCGACATACCGGAAGCGGCTTTCCATCGCGTTCTCGGCAGTGCTCGAACGTGCCGGGATCCGGATGTGCCGCAGGAGAGGACGAGGGGGTGTATTCGATGCGCAAGTACGTCAAGCCGGCCTCCAAGAAGGTCAACCAGGGCACCATTGTCAGCGGAAACGCCTGAGTGGGCCCAAGGGATACGCGAAGCCGAAAAGGGGGTGTATTCGATGCGTAAGTACGTCAAGCCGGCCTCCAAGAAGGTCGACCAGGGCACCGTCCTCGTGAACGGCGCCTGAGCCGTCCGTCGTGCACGCCGCACCCGCGGTGTGCCGATCAGCAGCTCGTTTCGCATACATCAGAACACCGGGGAACGGTGTTCGGGACCAGGAAAAGGAGTGGAGAAATGATCTCCGCAGACATCATGAAGCAGCTGTCCACCGGCGCCGTCAAGCGTGGTTGCCAGAACAGCAAGTGACGCACCGGTCGCGGCGGCGGTGCGAGCCGCCGCCGCGACCTGGCGACAGGACCGAACTGAGGGGGCTGCGTCGATGACGGCACCTGGACACATGGATTTCGATGGGCTGCTCGGCGACCGGCGGCGTGCGGCGCGATCCGAACTGGCCGAGGCCATGCGGACGTTGTCCGCGCAGCAGGGAACCGGCAGTGCCGCGACCGGGACCGCCCCGGCCGGCGCCTTCCACGAGCCGCGTCTGTACAGCCAGTTGGTGCTCGGCGGCTTCGGCTCCATGACGGCCGACCAACTCGTTCTCGCGGCCTGCCCGGACGACGGAGCGTCGCGCGAGGTCCTGACGGACGACGAGGGTGTCGTCTACGTACCCGGCCTGGGGCGTTGCACGACACCGCACCGCTCCGCCCGGCTCACCGTGCGGCACGACCCGACGGCGCGCACGCTGACGGCGGAGGCCGGGGGCGAGACGTACGCCCTGGAACCGGTCACCCGCGTGCCCGGCACGGCGATCGAGCTCGTCGACCGGCTGGATCCGATCCTCGACGCCTTCCTCGAACGCCACATCGACGGTTACGAGGACCTGGCCGTCGTCGCCGACGCCCACGCGCACCTGCCGCACATCTCCCGCGCCCTCGACCTGATCGCGGCGGTGAGCCCGGCCTACCACCGGGCGCTCACCGAATCCCTGCGCGCCGTCTTCCTCTACGAGCACCCGACGGCCGAGTCCTTCGCCGCTCTGGGCATGCACGGGATGATCTTCCTGAACGTTCCGCCGACGGCCGGCACGGACTACTTCGTCGAGGAACTCGTCCACCAAGGCGGGCACATCCTGTTCAGCGAGGCGACGCTGAGCCGCGGGGACTTCTTCCGCGTGGACCCCGAGGCCCCGCTCTCCGGGCTGATCGGCCAGGACGATCCGCGCAACGTCTACGACGCGTTCCACGGTCTGTTCACCGAGCACATGGAGTACCAGATCGTCCTCGGCGTCCTCGACGAGGGCCTCGCCGACGCCCGGGAGCTGCCGTCCTTCGAGCGGCACCTCGCCTCCGTGGCCCGCCGCCATCTGCGGGACCTCGGCCTGATCGGCCCTCACGCGGGCGAGATCTTCAGCGACCTGGGCGCGGAGGTCTTCACCGCCTTCCGGGAGACCTACGACCGTGCGGCACGTCTGCACCCCGGTCTGTTCGGCGCCGCCACGGACACCGCAGCCACGGATGCCACGGCCACGGACGACGCCACCACGGACGACGCCACCAGGGTCGGCACCACCACGGACGTCGCCATCACCGTCGGAACGGCCACCGACAACCCGGCCGCCTGCGCCGAGGCCCTGCTGCGCGAGCTGATCGCCGTACCGAGCGTCAACCCGCTGCTGCCCGGCTCCGAAGGGATCGCGGACGAGCGGGACCTGGCCGCCCTCGTGGCGGACCGCCTGCGGGCCGCCGGGCTCGACGTCGAGACGCAGGAGGTGACCGACGGGCGCCGCAACGTGATCGCCCATCTGCCGCGCGCCGGCGCCGCCGACGACGAGGTCGTCCTGCTCAGCGCGCACATGGACACCTACCCGGCGGGAGGGCCACGCGCGGGCTACGAACCGGTCGCTGACGGCCGCTGCCTGTACGGGCGGGGGAGCGCGGACGCCAAGGGCTCACTCGCGGCGATGATGACGGCGTTCCTTCAGGCCGCGGCCTCGCCCGACCGGCGCGAGGCGTACCTGGCCGCCACCGTGGACGAGGAGTGCCTGCTCCAGGGCGCCCGTGCCCTCGCCTCCCACGGCATGAGCCCGACGCTGGCCGTCACCGGGGAGCCCACCGGGCTGGTCCCCGTCGTGGCGCAGAAGGGCATCGTGCGGGGCGCCTTCCGTGTCCGGGGACCGGCGAGCCACGCGGCCTACCCCGCCGAGGCCACGGCCGTCGCCTCGGCGGCCGAGCTGGTGCGCGCCGTCGCCCGCCTGAACGCGGACCTGGCACGCCGTCCCGGCCACCCGGACCTGGGCACGCCGACGCTGACCGTCACCCGGCTCGACAGCAACGGCGGGATGAACCTCAGCGCCACCGAAGTGACGGTGCGGTTCGACGGCCGCTTCCTCCCCGGCACGACCGGCGAGCGGTTCGCCGCCGACATCGAGCGCCAACTGCGCACACTGCTGCCCGCCGAGGCGGACTTCGCCCTGCAGCCGCTGACCTTCGTGTCGCCGCCCAACGAGGTGCCGCCCGCCTCGCCGCTCGTGCCCGAGTTCTTCGCGGCCGTCAAGAACGTGACGGGCAGCTGCGAGCCACAGACCTTCTCCTACGGCAGCGAAGCCGGCGTGCTGGCCGGGTTCAGCGGGGCGAGCCTCGTCTTCGGACCAGGTGACGCGCGCCATTCGCACGCGGAGACCGAGGTCGTCGACCTCGACGAACTGACCGCGGCCACCGAGATCTTTCGCAGCATCCTGGTCGGCGACCAGCGGTGAGTGCGGCCACCCCATCAAGACAGGAACATCACGTGACAGCCATCGGCAACGACCTCGGTGCGAGCGGCCGCGAGCGCCTCTGCCTCGCCCTCGACCTCGCGGACCGCGGCGAGATCCTCGCGCTGGTCGACGAACTGAAGGACCTCATCGGGTACTTCAAGCTCAACTCCGCGTTCACCCTCCACGGCCCCGACCTCGTACGGGAGATCCTCGCGCGGGACGTCAAGGTCTTCATGGACCTCAAGCTCCACGACATCCCCAACACCCTGGCCGGATACGGTCACGCGGTCACCGTCCTGGGCGCCCATCTGGTCACGCTGCACACCGGCGGCGGCCTGGAGATGATGCGGGCCGCCGTGACCGCCGCCGACCGGACCGCCGCCGAACTCGGCGTGGAGCGCCCCAGACTGGTCGGAGTCACCCTGCTCACCAGCGTGGACCGCGAGACGCTCAACGGGGACCTCAACGTGCCCGGCACGATCGAGGACGAGGTGCGCCGCCGGGCGCTGCTCGCCGCCGAGGCGGGCCTCGACGGCATCGTCTGCGCGCCGTCCGAGATCGACCTCGTGCGTCCCGGACTGCCGGACGACTTCTTCTACGTGACACCCGGGACCCGCTCCCCCGGGGAGAGCGGCAACGACCACAAGCGGATCGGCACCCATGCCGAGGCGCTCGCCGGCGGATCGTCCCTGCTCGTCCTCGGCCGCCGCATCCACCACGCGGCGGACCGGCGCAAGGCCGCTCTGGAGGTCCTCCAGGAGATCGAGGGAGCAGCGTGATGCTCACCCTGCCCGACAAGGCCGTGATCGCCTGCGTACACCTCCCGCCCACTCCGGGATCGCCCGGCTACGACGGCAGGATCGACCACATCTACGACTCCGCGCTCCGCGACGCCGAGGTGTTCCTGCGGCACGGCGTCGACGCCCTGATCGTGGAGAACTTCCGGGACGCCCCGTTCCACCCCGACACCGTGCCCGTCGAGACCGCCGCCACGGTCGCCGGTGTCACGCGCGAGGTCGTGCGGATGTCCACGGTCCCAACAGGCGTCGCGGTCCTGCGCAACGACGCCTCGGCGGCGCTCGCGATCGCCACGGCCACCGGCGCCCACTTCATCCGCGTCAATGTGCACGTCGGAGCGGTCCTCTCCGAACAGGGGCTGCTCACCGGAAGGAGCCACGAGACGCTGCGGCTGCGCCGGGCGCTGGGCAGCGACGTGGCGATCTTCGCCGACGCGCGTGTCAAACACTCGCAGCCGTTCGTCTACCAGGACCTCGCCACCGAGGTCAGGGACCTCTCGCAGCGGGCGGACGGCATCATCGTCTCGGGCGAACTGACCGGCCTGGAGACCAGCCCGCAGGACCTGCTGACCGCACGCGGGGCGACGGCCGGGCCCCTGCTCGTCGGCAGCGGCGTCACCCCTGGGAATCTGGCCTCCGTGTACGAGCACGCCGACGGCTTCATCGTCGGCAGCCACTTCAAGGTGGACGGAGTGCCCGGCAACCCGGTGGACGAGTCACGGGTGGCCGGCCTGATGGAACGCGTGCGCGCGCTGCGCGACGCGGCCGGCGCCCACTCCGGGGTGACCCGGGCATGACGACCACCGATCGACGAGAACCAGGACAGAACATGCCGCAGCGCAGGGTCGACGACGAGGCGATGGCCGGCCTCTTCCAGCCGCAGAGGACCGACAGCGGACTGCTCGTGTCGATCGTCGGCTTCGACGGATCCGGCAAGACCACGCAGATCGAGCGGGTCGCGGAGGCCATCCGCGCTCAGGGCAGGGAAGTGGTCGAGACCCGCCAGCCCGCCGACTGGTACCGGGAACTGGCCGAGGTGCAGGTCTTCCACGACCAAGGCGGCTCCGTGGAGACCGCGCACATCCTCGCCCTGCTGGCTGCCGCCGACCGCCGCCGGCACGTCATGGAGGTGATCAATCCCGCCTTGGAGCGCGGCGCGGTCGTGCTCTGCGACCGCTACGTCTACGCCACCTTCGGCGTCTTCGTGCACCGCGGGGTCGACTTCCGCTTCCTGGCGACGATCAACAGCGGGATCCCCCGCCCCGACCACGCCTTCTACCTCAAGCTGCCCACCGACGAGCTGCTCCGGCGTCTGCGTCTGCGCGACGGCGACCGGCTGAAGCACGAGGAGAAGTCGGCGGAGCGGATCGAGTCCATCACCCGCACGTACGAGGAACTCGGCCCGGAACTGGTCCACATCGACGGCGGGGCCGCCCGGGAGGAGGTCACCGCCTCGATCCTGCGCCATATGAAGGACTCCTTGTCGGGGTGAGCATGCCCGGCCGGCCGGCCGGTGGACGAGACCGCAGCAGCAGCGAGTGAGGTAGACATGTGTGGCCTGGCGGGAACAGCGAGATGGGGCGGGGGCGAGCTCCCCGCCGCGGCGGACTCCCTGCTGCGGCGTATGACGCGCACGATCGCCCATCGGGGCCCCGACGAGACGGAGTTCTTCCGCTCCGGCCCCGTCGGCCTGGGCTTCGTACGGTTGTCCCTGGTCGACCCCGAGGGCGGCGGCCAGCCGCTCAGCACCGAGGACGGCTCGTTGGTGCTCATAGCCAACGGCGAGATCTACAACCACCGTGAACTGGCCGCCGGTCTGCCGGCCGGGACGCGGCTGCGCACCGGTTCGGACTGCGAGGTCCTCCTCCACCTGTACCGGCGGGACGGGCTGTCCTTCCTCGACCGGGTGCGCGGTATGTTCTCGGTGGTCCTGTGGGACCGGGACCGGGGCCGGCTGGTCTTCGCGCGGGACCGCTTCGGCATCAAGCCGCTGTACTTCCACGCGAACAGGGACCGCGTCGTCTTCTCGTCGGAGATCAAGGCGCTCTTCGAGGACCCGGACTGCCCGAGGGAGCTGGACTGGGAGCGGGCACTGTCCGACCAGCAGATGACGGGCAACCTCGTGCTGGACGACGCACCGCCGCACGCCTGGTTCAAGGACATCGAACTCGCCCCGGCCGCGTCGATCCTCACCTTCGACCTCGTCTCCGGCGAGCGCCGGTCCCACCGGTACTGGTCGTTCCCCGAGTTCGACGGCTCCCGGACCGGCTCGGAGTCGGACCTCGTCCGCTCGTACGCCGAGGCACTGGCCGCCTCCGTGCGGGACTGCCAGATGGCAGACGTCGAGATCGGCCTGTTCCTCAGCGGAGGGATCGACTCCGCGGCGGTGGCGGCGCTGGCCGGCATCAAGCCCCGCACCTTCACGGCGCTCAACGGCAGCACGCTGGAGAACCGGGACGCCGAATGGGCGCACCGGACGGCGGCCGGGCTCGGTCTGGTCAACCACCAGGTGCTCCAGGACACGGCCGCCGTTCCCGGCACCGAGGAGTGGAAGCGCCACCTGTGGCAGATGGAGACTCCGCTGGCCGGACCGGAGACGTACTACAAGTACGAGCTCTACCGCCATGTGGGCGCGCACGCGCCGGAGATCAAGGCCATGCTGCTCGGCGGCGGCTCCGACGAGTTCAACGGCGGGTACTCGTCGTCACTCGCCGGAGGCGGTGACTGGTCCGACTTCGTGGCCAACACCGGGCGGATGGGCGTCAGATGGGACCAGCAGCGCCGCCCCGAGCTCGGGGCGTGGTGGGACCAGCCAGGTCTGCCCCTGGTCCGTGCCGAGGCCCTGCGGGCGGCAGCGGGCGGCAGCAGGCCCGACGCGTACGAGATGCTGTTCCGCACCAAGTACCGCGATGTCCAGCTCTACAACTGCTGGCACGAGGACCGCACCGCCGCCGGCAACGGCATCGAGGCACGGGTGCCGTTCCTCGACCACCGTCTGGTGGAGATCGTGGCGGCGGTCCCGCAGGCCCTGCGCCCCGCTCTGATCTGGGACAAGCAGATCCTGCGCCGTGGACTGGCCGGCGTCCTGCCCGACGAGGTGGTGAACCGCCCCAAGATCCCGTTCTTCTACGGATCCGGGGTGGCCCACACCTACCGCGCCTTCGCCAGGATGCTCGGGCAGCAGGGCGGCCTGCTGCTGGAGGAGGCCCTGAGCGGACCGGGAGCCCGCCAGTACCTCGACGCCGACAACATCCGCGCCATGGTGCGCCGCATCGAGAACGACCCCCGCTCCGGCTACGTCGAGTTCCCGCTGCGTGCCGTCAACCTCGGGCTGCTGGAGAGCATGGCCGCCGACCTGCCGCAGCCGCTGGTCTCGGCGCCGGGGGCCGCGATCCCGCGTGCGGTGCCGATCACCGACTGGGACCGGCAGGCGGCGGAGATCACGGCGCTCGTCGTCCGGCGGCCCGCCGTCGACCCGCAGGCCGTCCTGGCCCGTGCGGAGGAGCTGCTGCTGCTGCGGTCGCCCGACGAGCCGACGACCTGGTACCTCGCCGTGGAAGGCAGCATCGAGTACGTCGTCGACGAGTCCGAGGAGCCGGACTGGATCCCGCTGCTCCAGGCGCTCGACGGCGTGCGGCCCCTCGCCGACGTCGTGTCCGCCCTGGGGCTCGAGCTCAAGCCGTTCGAACCGCTGCTCGCCGAGGCGCTGGAGGCAGGGCTCCTGCTGCCGGCGGCCGGCACGCCGTGACGGGGCGCGGCCCCCGCCCGCATGCCGTTGTGCCGCCGGGCGGGGCGGCGGCGATGGCGGGGACCCCCGAGCACAACAGAAAGGGAAGGGACATGGATTCACAGCCGGACCTCCAGGGTGTCGTCGCACGGCTCCGGAACGAGGGGCTGCTGCCCGAGGACCACAGGGCGGTGCTGTGCGTGGGATCGGTCGCCCGCGGCTGGGCGAACGAGCGCAGCGACTACGACCTCGTCGTCGTCACCGGGGAGCCCTTCGCCACGGAGCGCGCCCGTTGCCTCCCGGTGCCCCTGCGGCCCGGCACGGTGCCCACCGTGACCGTCCACGTGGACGGCCGGCGCTGGGAGATCAAGTACTGGACCGACGGCCAGATCGGCCAGCTGCTCGACAAGGTGTCCTGGGAGCGGTTCGACTCGGGAACCGTCTTTGCCAAGGTGCTCCTGGACGTCGAGGAGCTGTGCCTGGAGCGGCTGCTGACCTGCGTCCCGCTCGTCGGGGACGCGTGGGTCGGGCAGCGCTGCCGCGAGCTGGGGGAGTCCGCGTTCCGCGCTTTCGCCGCCACCCGCTCGCTCGCGGGGCTGGACTCCGCGGTCGAGGACGCGCTGGGACAGCTCGACGCCGGAGACACCGCGTCCGCGGTGCTCTCGGCGCGCCGCGCCGTGGGCCACGTCGTCGACGCGCTGCTGGAGTCCCACGGGTGCTTCGGCTCGGCGCAGCCCAAGTGGCGGGCCCGCCGGTTCCAGGAGGCGGCCCCCGCGCAGCTGTCGTTCGAGGAGTACTGGGCGCTGGAGACCATGCGCGGATTCGACCCCGCCGCCCCGGAGGTCTGGGTCAAGGAGACCGTCGAGGTGTGCAACCGCCTGTGCATGGAGGTGGAGATCTGATGGACGCCGGTCCCCTTCTCACACAGGCGTCGGTGGTCCGCCGCTCGTCCGACATCCGGGTGCGCAAGTTCCGCGGCAGTCTCCTCGTCGCCCGCGCCGACAGCACGCTGGAGCTGGACGAGGTCGCCGAGTTCATCTTCAAACGGCTCGACGGCGCCATGACCGTCCGGGAGATCGGGGAACAGCTCTCCGCCGAGTACGACGTGTCGGCGGAGGAGGCGACCGCGGACAGCATCGAGCTGCTGTCCGAGCTGCTGGCCTCCGGAATGGTCTCGGTCGCCGCATGAGCAGGAGTCCGGGCCCGGGCGCCCGCCCCGAGCCGCGCCCGCACGCGTCGCCGGCGCACCGGCGAGAGAACGGGGGCCGCTGACATGTGCGGAACCGTCGGCATGTTCGTGGGCTGCTCGGCCCTGTCCTACTGCCCCCGCTCCCTGCTGGCGGCGCACGCGGCCCGGCCCACGGGCGACGGATCGCGCATCCCGGCCGTCGAGGAGGACGCAGGCGGTGAGGACGCAGGCGGTGAGGAGTACCGCAGCGCCTTCCAGACCTGGTACGAGCGTGCCAGCGTGCGCCAGGCGCCGCGCCGGACCGTCGCCGAGGGGGACACGGCGCTGCGGTTCTTCTCACCCGACCTCGTCCCGGTGGCCCACCACCCCCTCGTGAAGGCCCTTCCCGAGCCGGTCTTCGACCAGATCCTGGTGCAGCACCTCTACCGGTACCTGGACTTCACCGCGAAGCTGGAGTACCTCGTCGTCAACCGGACCCTCGTGGGCATCGCGCACGGGTCGACCGGTGTCCGGCTGCCGCAGGAGATGCGCTTCGACGCGCTCAAGATGTACTGCGACGAGGCGTATCACGCCCTGTCCGCCGTCGATCTGATGCGACAGGTCGAGCAGCACACCGGCATCCGCCCCCGGCTGCCCGACGAGCCGTTCTTCCTGCGCAGACTGCAGCAGATCCTGGCGGAGCTGCCCGCGGAGGAACGGGGCCTGGCCGAGCTGCTCTTCGTCATCGTCTCGGAGACCCTGATCTCCGCCAGCCTGGCCGAGATCCCGGACAGCGACGGCCTCGTGCCGGCCGTCAGGGAGTCGATCCGCGACCACGCGGTCGACGAGGGGCGCCACCACGCGTACTTCGCCGTGTTTCTGCGCCATCTGTGGGCGCAGCTGTCGACCGCGGAACGGCAGTTCGCGGGGCGGCTGGTACCGCGGCTGATGGACGCCTTCCTCCTCCCCGACCTCGACAGCCTGCGGGCCGAGCTGGCCGGCTACGGGCTGTCGAAGGAGCAGGTCGAACAGGTCGTCGGCGAGGTCTACACGCCCGAGGTGCTGAGCCGGCACTCGCGGGCGACCTCGCGCATGACCCGGCGCTACCTCGACCGGCTGGGCGCCTTCGACGACCCCCGGGCGCAGGCCGAACTGCACGCCCACGGCTACGCGTCATGACCAGGACGGGCAGGCCGGCACCCGCGCATCAAGGAGACAGGTAACAGCGATGGCTCGAACGACCGTGGCGTCCCCGCCCTCCCCTCCCCGGCACGGGGCCGGGGTGTTCTGGCGCTACTGGACCGCCTCGACGGTGAGCAGGACCGGCGACGCCATAACGGCCGTGGCCCTGCCCCTGGTGGCGATAGAGCTGCTGAACGCCGGCAGCCTGGAGGTCAGTCTCGTCACCGCCGCCGGGTACGCGGCCTGGCTGCTCATCGGCCTGCCGGCCGGGGTGATCGTGCAACGACTGCCGCTGCGGGGCACGCAGGTGGCCCTGGACGTCCTGCGGGCCGTGGCGGTGCTCTCCGTACCGGTCGCCGCGGCCCTCGGTGGTCTGAACCTGACGCTCCTCGTCGCCGTCGCCCTGGTGATCGGCCTCGCGACGGTCGTGTTCGACGTCGGCAACTCCACGTTCCTGCCGTCGATCGTCAGCAAGGAGGAGCTCACCTCGCGCAACAGCCTGACGTCGGCGTCCAACGCCGCCACCGAACTGGGCGGCCCCTCCGCGGCGGGTGTGCTCGTGCAGATCTTCGGCGCTCCGGCCACCTTGCTCGTGGACGCCGCGAGTTACCTGGTGTCGGCGGTTCTGCTCAGGAGCCTTCCGAGGCCGCCCGCGGCCGACGGCGCGGAACGCGGGCGCGGAGTCCCCGCAGTCGAACTGATCAAGGACGGCTGGCACTTCGTCGCGCGCCACCCGGTCATCAGGCCCTGCGTGGTGGCGGCGACGCTCATCAACTTCTGCTGCGGCGCCCTTGCCGCCCTCGTTCCGGTCTTCCTGGTCCGCACCGTCGACGTGTCCGCGGGCCTGGTCGGTCTCCTGATGGCCTCGGGTGGCGTCGGCAGCCTGCTCGGCGCGGCCGTCACCCCGCGTGTGGCACGGCGCGTCGGCAGCGCCCGCGGGGTGCTGTACGCCACCGTCTTCCTGATGGCCTGCCAGTTGCTGCTCCCACTGAGCGGCTCCGGCTGGGGCCTCGCGTTGTTCGTGGTGGGAAACGCGGGTTTCTCCTGCGGCGTGGTGGTGTTCAGCATCCTGACCCGCACGCACCGCCAGACCGTGACCCCGACCGGTCTGCTGCCGCGTGTGATGGCGACCGTCCGCTTCGTCTCGTGGGGGGCGATACCCTTCGGCGCCCTCGCGGCGGGCCTGACGGCGACGGCCCTCGGGACCCGGGGTGCGCTCTGGCTGTCCTGCGGCGTCGGTCTCCTGATCCCGGTGCTGATGCTGGGGAGCCCCGTGCGGCGTGCCCGCGACCTGGCGTGAGTCCCCGGCGTCGCCGGCCGTGCGCCGCAGCCGAGCCGGGTGAGCCACCGACTCGCAGGCGGCGCACGTGAGTTGATGCCGTCCCCGAGCGCCTGTTCCTGGCAGTCCCGGCCGGTCTAAGCTCGGCGGATGACCTTGGAATGGGAACAGGTAATCGTTCACTCGGAAGATCCGGTGGCCTTGGGACAGTGGTGGGCCGACGCTCTCGGCTGGGTCGTGGTCCACTCCTCCGATGAGGAGTTCGAGATCCGCCCCGAGCCGGATCGCCTGCCGGGGCTGGACTTCGTCCGGCTCGACGAGAGCAAGAAGGCCAAGAGCCGACTGCACCTCGACTTCCGGCCTGATGACCAGGACGCCGAGGTGGCTCGTCTGGTGGCTCTCGGCGCGCAGCGTGTGGACATCGGCCAGGGCGATCAGTCGTGGGTCGTTCTGGCAGACCCCGAAGGCAACGAGTTCTGCGTCCTCGGCCGGCGGCGTCAGTAAGGCACCACGCTCGGCCTGCCGTGCCGGCGTGACACGTCCAGCAGCGCGGAGGTCCCCGGTTCGGAGAGGTCGACCCGACGCGTACCTCGCCTCGCGGCCGCACCGGAAAACCTCCGGCGGCGAGTGAACCTCACGCGCGATTTGCCGCTCTGATGACACGACAGTGCCGAAGGACCAACGCCCTTGCCGGGCCGGGCTCTTCGGTGTCCGTGATCAGAAGTGGAGACCAACCCCCATGAGAGTTTCCCCGACCCGTCACCGTGTCCGCCGGATAACCTCCGTCGGGCTGGTGGCGAGTGCGGCGCTGGCCCTCGTCGCGTCGGCCGTCACCACGGCGTCCGCCCACACCGCACCCGACGACGAGCGGACCAGGCCCAGCATCAAGATCATCGGAGGCGTGGAGCAGCCCGTCGACGCCCATCCGTGGATGGCCGCCCTCCTGAACAAGGGCTCCGGAAGCCCGGCCGACCGCCAGTTCTGCGGGGGCAGCCTGATCAGCCCCGACGTGGTCCTGACGGCGGCCCACTGCGTGACGGGCACCAAGCCGAAGGAGCTGGAGGTCACGGTCGGCCGGACCGTGCTGTCCGACAAGCGCCAGGGGCAGCTGCGCAACGTGCGGAGCATCGTCTCGCACCCCCGCTACACCAAGGGGGACGAGGCGTACGACCTGGCGCTGCTGGAGCTGGCCAAGCCCGTCACCGGCGTCGCCGCCGTGAAGATGCCGACCGCGGGCACGGACGCCCTGCTGCGCCCCGGCGCGCAGGCGACGGTCATCGGCTGGGGCAACACCGACACCGAGGTGCCCAGCTACCCCGACCGGCTGCGCGGCGTGAAGGTGCCCCTGCTCTCGCACGCCGAGTGCACGGCGACGTACCCGGGCTACAACAAGGCCGTCAACGTCTGCGCGGGCGTGGAGGGCAAGGACTCCTGCCAGGGCGACAGCGGTGGCCCGCTGTTCCGCAAGGTCGCAGGCCGCACCTACCAGATCGGCATCGTGTCGTACGGCGAGGGCTGCGGTGAGCAGGGCGCGCCCGGTGTCTACACCTCCACCAGCTCGAAGAAGCTGTGGGACACCCTCGCCGAGTCCCGCGAGGGCAAGCGGATGAAGCAACTGCTGCGCCGCTGACGCCGCGGCGGTGCCGGACGGCCCCGACGCCCGATGCGCCGCCTCCGGTCGAAGGGCCGGACGCCGCACCGGGCGGCGGGGCCGTTCCGTTGCGCACCGGCCGGACCCGCCTCCTCGAAGCGCCGCCTCCGAACGCCCATTGGCCTCGCACAGCTTCGTCGTCCATACTGCCCGCCGTGGAGCAGCAGATAGATCCGAAGATCAAGCCGGACTTCGCCGTGAGCACCGACCCGGCCTTCCTCCCCGGCCTCGTCGGCGTCCGTGCCGCCCCCGCGGCGGCCGACGGGACGCGGGAGCGCGAGGGCGGGGAGCCGGAGGACGCCGCCGGGGAGGAGACCCCGCAGGACGTCTCCCACGACGAGGCCGAGGAGGCGGTCGAGGACGCCTGCGGGGCCGCGGCCGGAGACGAGACGGCAGCGGACGACGCGGCAGCGGACGGTGAGGACGCCGACGGCGCCGGGGACGGCGGACCAGTCTTCGAGGTCAGCGACCGCCGCGGCTCGATCACCGCGAACCGCGAGGGCGTTCGCTTCCGCCTCGACGACCAGGAGGCCGACTTCCGCTGGGACGAGATCGGCGCGGTCGAGGTCAAGACCCCCCGGTTCGGCCGCCGTTTCACCGTCACGGTCCACGTCGCGGCCAACCGCTGGTTCAACGCCGAGGTCGAGGCGGACGCCAGGAGCCGGCTCAAGGAGTGGACGGCGGAGCTGGACGCGGTGCTCGACGCCTACTTCGAGGAGTCCTGACCACCACGCCCTAGTGGGCGATGCCGTCGATCAGCTCGCGCGCTCCCTGGCGCAGCAGTGCGACGGCCACCGACGTGCCGAGCGTGGCCGGGTCCAGCCGCCCGGCCCACTCGTGCGCGTTGAGGACGGTCTTGCCGTCCGGGGTGAAGACCTTCGCCCGCAGCGAGAGGTCGCCGTTCCGCTCGGCCTGGGCGTAACCGGCGATCGGGCTGTTGCAGTGCCCCTGCAGGACGTGCAGGAACATCCGCTCCGCGGTCGTCTCCCGGTGGGCGTCCGGGTCGCCGAGGGCGCTCACCACGTCGATCACGGCGTCGTCGTGCTCGCGGCACTGGAGAGCGAGAACCCCGGCGCCGATCGGCGGGCACATCGTCTCGACCGACAGGATCTCGGTGATCACGTCGGTGCGGCCGATGCGCTCGAGGCCGGAGACGGCGAGCAGGAGCGCGTCCGCGTCCCCCGCGTGCAGCTTCTCCAGGCGCCGGTTGGCGTTGCCCCGCATCGGCACGCACTCCAGCTGGGGGTGCGAGGCGGCCAGTTGGGCCGTCCGCCGGACGGACGACGTGCCGATCCGCGTACCGGCCGGCAGCTCGTCGAGCGTCAGCCCGCCGGGGTGGATCAGGGCGTCACGGATGTCGTCCCGCTTGAGGAAGGCCGCGAACGTCGTGCCGGCGGGCAGCGGCCGGTCGGCCGGGATGTCCTTGACGCAGTGCACCGCGAGGTCGGCCTCACCGGCCAGGAGCGCGGCGTCGACCTCCTTGGTGAACGCCCCCTTGCCCTCGACCTGGGCCAGGTCGCCCATCCACCGGTCGCCGGTCGTGGTGACGGGCACGACCTCCGTACGGATGCCGGGATGCAGCGCGGCCAGCTCGGCGCGTACGCGCTCCACCTGGGCGAGGGCCATGGGGGAGGATCGGGACACGATGCGGATCCGCTCGGGCGCAGTCATGGCGACCACGATAAGGCGTCGGCGACAGGCCCGGAGACGTTGCTCCCTCTGGGGAAACCCGTTGCGCTGCACGGGGAAGCGACGCGCGCGACACGACCGCGGACCGCCCCGGTATGTCCGGATTCGGACGCTTCGGCGCATAGCTTCGGCTTATGACGAAACGACAAATCACCTGCCTCGCCTCCACGGCCCTGCTCGTCGCCTCCGGAGTGGCCGCAGCGGCCCCCGCCCATGCCGCCCACATCCACCATGTGAGCCCCGGTCAGTCGATCCAGGCCGCGGTGAACGCCGCCCGGCCGGGCGACACCGTCGTCATCGCCGCCGGCACGTACCGCGAGAGCGTGCAGATCACCACGTCCGGCCTGACGCTGCGCGGGGCCGGTGCCCGTACCGTGATCAAGCCCGCGGCGGCCACCGCGCGGGCCGAGAACGCCTGCGCCGCCGGGGGGAACGGCGTCTGCGTGACCGGCACGGCCCAGCAGTCCGTCGACAACGTACGCATCCAGGGGCTGGCCCTGTCCGGCTTCGCCAAGAGCGGTCTGTGGGCCTCTTGGACCGACCGGCTGACCGTGCGGGGCGTGACCTCGGAGAAGAACGGCACCTGGGGGATCGCCGAGCAGCGCTCCACCCGCTCCGTACTGACGGGCAACATCGTCAGGTCCAACGGCGACGCCGGGATCTTCGTGGCGAACACGGTCTCCGAGGAGGCCGGCGCCACCGACACGAGGGGGACGCGGATCAGCGGCAACGTGATGACGGACAACCGCATCGGCGCCACGGTCCGGAGGGTGCGCAACCTGACCGTCGACCGCAACACGATGACGGCGAACTGCGCCGGCCTGTTCCTCGTCGGCGACGAGTCCAAGCCGCGCGCGGGCGCCCTGACGGTCACCGGCAACCACGTCCTGCGCAACAACAAGGCCTGCAAGGCCACGGCCCGGCTGCCCGAGATCCAGGGCGCGGGCATCGTCCTCACCGGCACCGAGGACACCGTCGTCGAGCGGAACATCGTGTGGGGCAACGTCGGCTCCTCGCCGTTCTCCGGCGGCATCGTCCTGTTCAAGAGCGTCGTCGGCATCCCCGGCACGGACAACGTCGTCCGCGACAACGTCGTCGTGCGCAACGGGGCGGCCGACCTGGCCGACCGGGACTCCGCCGGCACCGGCAACCGCTTCGACGCCAACGTGTGCGGCGTCTCCGAGCCCGCCGGACTGTGCTGAGCGACGCCGCGAGGACCAACCGGCCGCGCCGCCAGGCCCGGCCCCACTCACGAGAAGCGAGGCGGCATGACCACCACCGCACCCACCGCACTCACCGCATCCACTGAGCCCACCGCGCCCACCGCGGCCCCCGCCCCCCATGCCTCCATGAAGCTGCGCGAGCTCGTCTTCGGCGCGGCCTGCGCGGCCGCCGTGCGCGCGGCGGCCAGACTCGGCGTCGCCGACGCCCTGGAGGACACGCCCAGAACCGCCGAGGACCTCGCCGCGGCCGTGAAGACCGACGCGAGAGCGCTGCGGCGCATGCTCCGCGCCCTGGCCTGCTACGGGATCTTCGCCGAGGACGCGGACGGCCGCTTCGCGCACACCGACATGTCCCGGCTGCTGCGCGAGGACGATCCGCACAGCCTGCGCTACATCGCCCTGTGGTGCACCGAACCGTGGACCTGGGCCGCCTGGCCCCGCCTCGACGCGGCGGTGCGCACGGGCGGCAGCGTCTTCGGGGATCTGTACGGCAAGGAGTTCTTCACCTACCTCCACGAGGACGCGGAGGAGTCGGCCCATGTGTTCAACCGGGCCATGACCACCTCCAGCATGCAGTCCGCGCGCGACGTCGCCGAACTCCTCGACCTCACCGGGGCCTCGACGGTCGCCGACATCGGCGGCGGCCAGGGCCATGTGCTGGCCAGCCTGCTGGAGAAGAACCCCGGCCTGAAGGGCACGCTGTTCGACCTGCCGGGTGTCGTCGAGAGGGCCGACCCGCGCCTGCGCGAGGGCGGTGCGCTCGCCGACCGGGTGAGCATCGTGCCCGGCGACTGCCGCCGTTCCCTGCCGGTCGACGCCGACGTCTACGTCATCAAGAACATCCTGGAGTGGGACGACGACAGCACCGCCCGGACGCTGCGCAACGTCGTCGGATCGGCCCGCCCCGGCGCCCGGGTGATCGTCATCGAGAACCTCGTCGACGACTCGCCGTCGATGAAGTTCACCACATCGATGGACCTGCTGCTCCTCCTGAACGTGGGCGGAGCCAAGCACACGAAGGAGAGCATGACCACCCGCATGGAGGCCGCGGGTCTGGTCGTCGGGGAGATCCGCCCGGTGAACTCCTACCTGCACGCGTTCGAGAGCGTCGTCCCCGGCTGAGCCGCCGGCCCCCGGCCAAGGGGAGCGCACGACACCAGCAGCCGGCCCCGCGGTGATCCGCGGGGCTCAAGCACCTCGACGGCATCTCCGACGCGGACATCGCGGGCCTGAACATCCCGACGGGCATCCCGCTGGTCTACGAGCTCGACGCCGAC